>CAYVUX010000014.1:12527-17532 GCA_964455075.1 uncultured Desulfobacteraceae bacterium
GAAGCCGTAGCCTCTCGGGCACGACTTTTGCGTTCGGATGCTCGCACCACCGAGTCCATTTTGCCCCGAATTTCCTGGGCCTCCTTTTCGAGCCTCGACCGGGCATCGGTAATCTGACCGAGCATCTTGTTGAGGTATCCCGACTCATGGTTCAACCCCAGTTCTTTGTTTTTTCCCTCGGTCAACCGCGCACGGGCGTCTTCGAATTCCGCTTTGATTTCTTTGAGAAAGTCGCGTCTTGCTTGCAGCCGCTTCTTCTTGAGGGCGATCTCCGCCTCCCGCTCACCAAAGGCCCCGTCCATTTGGTCGATCTTGTTCTGGATGGCCTCGCGTTCTTCCTTCAGTGCTTCGAGCCTGCGCGCAATTTCGCGGTCCTCTTCGGATAGCTTCCCTTCCAGCTCCTCCTGGATCTTGATCTCTCCTGCCAGGGATTCCAGCGCCGATTCGTTCCTGTGGACCTTGTCTCGGCGGTTCATGTATTCCTGTCTCAGCTCGGCGAGAACGCCGTCCTTGGCCTCGATGTCTATGTTCAGTTCTTCAATGCGGGACTGAATCCCGGAAAGCTCCGTGGAGCGGGCGATTTCCTGCTGAACAAGATCGTCGGTGGAGATCTGCTTGTTCCCCAGCTCCGCTGTGAATTGGTGATAGGTGTTGGCGTGAAGGGAGAGTTCCAGGTTGTTGATTTTCTCACCGAGGGCTTTGTATCGCCTGGCCTTGGCAGCCTGTCGCTTGAGAGATCGCATCTGTTTCTGAACCTCGCCCAGGATGTCCTCGACGCGCTGAAGGTTGGACTCTGTGGCCTCGATTTTCCTCTGGGACACCTCGACTTTCTTCCGGTACTTTGTAATCCCTGCGGCCTCCTCCAGCATCACCCGGGTGTCTTCGGGTTTCTGTTCGAGGATGCTGCCGATCTGTCCCTGCCCGATGATCGAATAGGCCTTGTTGCCCAGGCCGGTGTCCATGAAGATTTCCTGGATGTCCTTTAGCCTGCAGGGAATCCGGTTGATCAAATACTCGCTCTCTCCGGACCGGTAGAGCCTCCGGGTCAAAGAAATCTCGGGGTCCATGGCAAAAGCCGGAGGGAATGATCCGTCTCCGTTTTCAAATACGATGGAGACCTCGGCCATTCCCAGAGGCTTTTTTTCGCCTGCGCCGCTGAAAATGACATCCTCCATGCGCCGACCCCGCAGCTGCTTGGGGCTCTGTTCTCCCATGCACCAGCGGATGGCGTCCACAATATTGCTCTTGCCGCACCCGTTTGGTCCGACCACCCCGCTTATGCCCTCCGGGAAAGTGATTTCCAGCCTGTCCATGAAGGATTTGAACCCGAGCAGAGAAAGCTTTTTGATTCTCATGATGTCCTCCGATTCACCGCCCGGAGCTCGGGCTGCAAAACGGTCTGCGTATTCCCCGTGCGTGCGATTCTCCTGACGCGCCTTTTGAGACTTTCCAGAAAAGAGTAGCAGGCTTTTTCGTGTTTGTAAAGAGAAAATACCACATGATGTATAGATTCGTGCCAAAATACCAATATATAGTATTCTCAGGAAGCGTAGTATTTTTCGGGTTGACAATGCTAGGATTAAGTTTTTATTATTAAATTGAGTTAAGATTGTGTCTCTGTACGAAAAGGTGGGGAGAAGTCCGTGTGAGAATGGCGGTCCGTCTTTTGTTTTTTTTGATCCTGGCATGTGGTGCGGTTTTTCCTGCGGTCCGGCCGGTGTGTGTTGCGGCTTCCGACGAGGTGAAAAGCTACTCCATATCCCTGGTCAAGACGGCGGATCCCGATCATGAGGTACACCGGGTCGGCGCGAAAAAGGTCCTGGCCGAGCCCCATGTGGTGAACAAAGGCGAGTGGATCTGGCAGCTGCTGAGGGAGCGCGGCTTGCTGGAACACCGGGATCTGCCGGAAGTGATTTCGGCCCTTAAGAAGCTGAACCCGGGCCTTGAAAACATCGATCTTATCCAGCCCGGCGAACGGATCCTCATCCCGCTCAAGCTGGTTCCGGTTTCGGGGGTCTCTGCGGACGGCCCCGTCCGGGAAGATCCTCTTCGTACTGTGGAGGACCTCAAAGACCTCAAGGACTTGGAGTTTGAGAAGTACCGGGTCCGCCCGGGCGACAGCCTGATCAAGGTGGTCAAGGGAAGATATCGCATCCCCCCGGATGAACTCTACCACGGCTATCTGGATCTTGCCAGGAGGCTGAACCCGGCCATCCCCGATCTGAACAGGATCTATCCCGGGCAGGTGGTGAGGCTCCCCATCTATTCGGCGGAAGTGGTGAGAAAGCCTATAGAGACGCCCGTACGGGAAACCGAGTTTGAGGGAATGGACCTTGGCGAGAACCCCATGGCCTATGCTCTGGGTGCGATCTTTTCGGCCATGGGCGAGCGATGGGTTCAGACCGGGGATCATTACATTCCCCTGCGGTCGGGGGGACAGCTTGATCTCAAAGGGAGCGCCTTTCCCATCATCAATGTGAGCCACGGGCTCAAAGTCATTGTGGACCTGAACAGCAGGCTTCCCGAAAAAATGGCCCGGCTCATTGAGTCCACCTGGGAGGACTACCGGGTGGTGCGGCTCTCCGGAGGCATGGGATTGAGGACCGCCCTGGACAAGATCCTTCATGCGTGCGGATATGAAAAAGTATTGGACATGGGGCACCCGCTGGAACTGGGTGGCGACATCTCTTTGAGAATCACGGGCGACTGGATTATCAAAAGACCGACTTCCCCCGAGGCGAAGGTGCCCTGGATGGTTGTCAACCTGGTCCCCGGGCGGGGGGGGTATGTCCCGCATATGTTCAAGAAATATCTGGAGACCCTGGGTCTCCGGATCATCGAATTCCCTCCACCCGGAGAGTCCGAGGAAGAAGTCGGTGAACAATGGGCTGGTCTGGAGGTGCTGGATGCGGGAGACGGGCGCGGCCCGCTGGTGGAGAAGATCCTGAATCTCACGGGCCGTCCCTTCTCCACCCACAAGGACGTCCCCGTCTACGAGAGCGGCGGCGTGGAGTTCAAGCTCGTCATCAAGGCGGACGTATACCTGGAAGGGGAAGAACCGCCCGCCATCATTGATCTGACCGGATTCTCTCCGGAAGTACTGGCCCTGATGGAAGAAAGGCGCTTTCGTTACCTTTCCCTGTCGGAAGTAGAGGACGAGGTGACCTTGGCTTCGAAAGTTCTTGATTTTGTTGGCGTTCCCTTTGAAAAGGGCAACCACGCGTTTTACCTTGCCCAGCGGAAGGAAGAGAACAACATCCGGGTGAGTCTGCACGGTGTGATTTTTCAGGATGCGGACGGGAAGCGCGTTCTGGCCACGCCCTTGAGCCTTCCGGAAGAGATCGGGAAGCTCCTGGCTTCCAGGGGTTTCAAAGTCTTAAAGCTCTCCGCTTCTTGAAGTTCCTTTGCACAACTCTGGAAACTCCCTTCCGGGCTCCGCTGGCGGATCTTCCCGGTTCCCCGGATCGCCTTCTCAGTCGATTGTTCTCGCTTCTACAAAGGGCATCACCAGCCGCTCAGCCCCTCTTTGCTTTGAGACCCCGGTGCAGATGGAACAGATTGTCAAATCAATCCCCGGATGATATGGAAACCGGCGGGTTACCGATTCGTTGTTGTATGAACTCTTGACCGGAGAGGTGTGCTGGAAGGCGGGAGAGGCAGAGGGCGATTGACGGCCGGCACCACAGGGGAGGGATTCCGCTGCCGCACAAGCGTGATTGAACAACCAACCGTTAAGGAGGGCAAAATGGCCTTGATGACTCCCGAGCAGTTTGAGGAAAGCTTGAAGGAACGAACACCTCGCGTTTTCATGAATGGCAAGCGGGTGGAGAACGTCCTGGAAAACCGAAACACCCGCACGGTGGTGGAGGCCAACAAGGCGAGTTATGCCTGGGCGTTGGACCCCGAATACAAGGATATCATGACCTGCTATTCCCCTCTGGTGGACGAGGTGGTCAACCGGTACACCTATGTAAGCGCCAGCGTCGAAGATCTGGTGAAAAAGGCCGAGGCGGGCACCTTCACCGCCGAGATGCTGGGCACCTGCATCTACCGGTGTGTGGGCTATGATGCGTTTCACTCGCTCGCGAGCACCACCTGGGAGATGGACCGGGACCTGGGAACGGAATACCACCCGAGATTTCTGGAATACTTGAAAATGGTTCAGAGAAAGGACCTTTCGGTGGCCGGGGCGCTCACCGAGCCGAGGGGAAGCCGCGGAAAGAAAACCCTGGACTGGCCGGACCCCTATCTGTCACTCAAGATCGTGGACAAGGACGAGGACGGAATCGTGGTGCGAGGGGCGAAAATCAACATCAGCGGCGCCTTCGCGAGCCATGAACTGGTGGTTCTGCCTCAGGCCGCCCATTACGAGGGGGAGGAGGACTACGCTGTGGCCTTCGCCACGCCCGTCGATGCCGAGGGGATCACCTACGTATGCCAGTATTCCCCATACTCCGCAGAACGGGACATGGCGGATGATCTGGAGGAATTGGGAAATCCCGTGTTCGGACAACGCGAGACCTCCATGGTGGTTTTTGACAATGTGTTTGTCCCCTGGGAACGGGTGTTTCATTGTGGCGAGTATGGGTACTCGGTCAATATGGTGGTCCGTTTCGCCAAGACGCACCGAATGACCTGTGGAGGGACCTGCAAGGTGGGGTTTATGAATCAGGTCATAGGCGCGTGCAAGCTGATCCAGGAATACAAGGGCCTGGAAAGGGTGCCCCACATCAACGAGGAACTTATGGAGATGGTGGTGCTTCGGGAGACCGGCAGAGCCTGCGGCATGGCCGCGGCCATGAAGGGTCAGGAAGAACCAGAGGGATCAGGCGTGTTTCTGCCGGATGAAATGATGGGCAACGTGTCGAAACTGAACGTCTGCAATGCCTTCTGGCGCGTAATGGCCCTCGCCGGGGATATCGGAGGCGGCCTCGTGGTGACCATGCCTTCCATCAAGGAGCTGAAAAACCCGGAAGTCAAGGACTATGTGGAGGAGTTTTACAGC
>CAYVUX010000015.1:0-9446 GCA_964455075.1 uncultured Desulfobacteraceae bacterium
CCCAAAAAAGACATCCATGGTCTCGGTGTAGGATCTGTCCTCTACAGCCACCCCGGCGGGAGCAAGCCGAACCGGGCCTGAGACAGGCGGCGGCACCAGGGAACGATTCTTGGGAAATCCGATAAAGATCCGATCCCCTACACCGGTATCCGAGGCCGCGACTTCCTCCTCTCCGACGATCCTGGTCCGCGGAAGACCCAGGGAACGGATGAGCATGCGCGCGGCCTCCATTCCCGGCTCACCGGTCCCCTCTCCAATCACCACCGTCACCGAATCGGCCCCTTTGATGGTGTTGACCGAGGTGGGGATTTCCTCGGGATGGAGGCGCCGGAAGAGGTCGCTTTCCGGATCCAGCATCACGGCCCGAGGCTTCCCCGGAATCCCGACCGAAAACGCGGTTGCCGGCCCGGAAAGGGAAAGCACTTCATCCACCGGCCCGGCATCGGTCTCCACCCGGAAAACGGCACGGAGATCAAACGCGGGTTCCCGCTGGATGACCCGGCCCGAAACCCGCCACGAGCCCGGGGTCTCTGTCCGAGAAACGTTTTCCAGCATCAGGTCCGGGGCACCCTTCCTCAAAACCCACTGGGCAAAGAAATCTTTGAGGGCATGGCTCATGCCCGCCCCGGCGCGCCGCTCGAATGCAAGCCGAAAATCTTCCCAGGAGGCTTTCTGGAAGAGTTTGTCCCGGTACATGTCCCGCGATGCCCCCCAGAATGCGTCCTCCCCCAGCATCTTGCGGAGCATGTGGAATACCATCGCCGCTTTGTCGTACCCGATCACCTTGCTGGGCCGATCCACGCGTGCCCGAAACCGTGAAAGGGCAAAATCCGATTTCGGATCCACGAGTTCGGCATAGTTTCGAAGCCACTGCCGCCGGTACTCTTGCGCCGCTTCCGCGGATTCTTGCTCTTTATAGAGATAATCCGCTACGTACGTGGTCAGCCCTTCACTCCAGTTCCCGGTGGAGTAGTCCACCTTCACCCCGTTTCCCCACCAGCAGTGGGCGATTTCGTGACCCAGGCTGACGTCCACGATAAAGGGAAGCCGGAGCACCGCACTTCCAAGGAGCGTGTACGAGGGAAATCCATAACCCGTGGGGAAGAAGTTTTCCACTACGGCGAACTTTTCGAAGGGATAGGGTCCGAACCGCTCCGCGTACATCTTGAGGTAGCGCACAGTTGCCGAGATATAGCGTTCCGAGAGGGACTGGGTGTCCTCAAAAAAGTAGGTGGCCACCTGAATGCCGTCCATATCGGCCTCGGTCACCACAAAGGGCCCTGCGGAAAGAGAAAGGCCGTCCGAGGCCCGGTCCACCTCCCAGAAGGAAAGCGTGCGGCCGCCTTCCGCCCTTCTACCCGCGGATCTGCCGACGGTGACCGCGACCGTACCTTCCGGGGCGTCAATGACAATGTCAAAGCGGGATCCCTCCTTTTTGCAGCGCGGGTACCAGCCGGAGCCGGGAAGAAGGAACGTGCCTTGAGGACCGACAATTCCCGTCACGCCGAATCCCGGATTGTCCATGTTCGCCGGTTCTTCCGGAAAAGGATCATTGAAAACCGCCTCGTAGCTCACGGAAACCACGGACCGGGCTCGTCGCCCCGGATCCAGGGGCACAACGAGCCGTCCCTCGGAAAACCGGTACGGGATCGCCTCGCCGTTCAGGGTCAGGGTTTGGATTTGGGCTCGAGGAGACAGGAAGAGCTCCAGGGAAGTGGGCTCACCGGGTTCCAGGAAAATGCGGTCCGATCCCGAGAGCCGGTTCGTCTCCGGATGGAGGCTCACCCGAAGCTCGTGGCGAAGGCCCGCGGAGGCCGGGACAACCAACAGAAATACAAGAAACATATAGACGAAAATTGTGAGCTTTAAACGTCGGAGAAGGCGCATGGGGTCTCCCATTCGGAATACATTTGTGAGCACTATACCATTTTCGGCTGGACCACGCACGGACACAGCGGAGAAGACGTTCCCTTTTGGTCCTACGGGCACAACCGGCCGGTGGGCCTTTTTGACAACACGGAGCTTGCTGGAGTTGTTGCTTCGGGATTCGGGTTTGAACCCCTGGCTACGCGTATGTGGGATGAATATCCGGAAAGCGTGCTGAACACCACGGACATGGACGCCAACCCCGTGGCCACGATCGACGGGGCACAGTATCCGGTGAGCAAAGACATTCGGATCAAGAACGGAACGGCGGTAGATCTCCTGGGCATTACGGTATATGCCCCGGAAAGCGGAAAGGTGTATATCCCCAGGTACTAGGCATTCGAAGTTAATGCCGAACGTTTTGAGAAAGGGCGGGACCGCAGACGGGTCCCGCGTTTCTCGTCCACCACCAGCGCGGCCCGATCGTAGTAATCGACGAATATCCCGTTCATGATGGCGGCCGAGACATCCGTCCAATAGAGTGATCCGCCATGTCCGGAGATTTCGATGACCGCATTGTTGTGTTTTCCGAAAAGCTTGAAGGACTCCACAGGGTCCTCGATTCGGCCGGTCAAATCGCCTCCTTCCAGCCAATCGTAATGGTCACAGGCGTCGGTTCCACTGAAGCGGGAGGCGCTGTTCTCAAAGACAAAGGGGGCAGGCTCTTCGCTCAGGAATTCCCCCTTTCTGGTTTCGAAATAGACAACGGCTTTTCTAGCGCTGGGAAATATCCGGACAACAATATCCACCCTCCATCTCCCGCAGGTCTCCGCATAGCAGGTATCCGGCGTCATTAGCTCCCAAACTTTGAGTCCCGTCGTGTCTACAAGGTCCCACACGGTGGGACCCTCCCCCCACGCATAGCCGGAATAGTACTCCAAGCCCGGCATGATGGCACGGGCGTCCGCTTCGGTCCATGTGTCGCTGCACCGGTCGGCCGGATATCCCTGGCCGGCACCGAACAGAAAAAGCATCACCAGCAGAAAGATCGTCTTTTTCATGATATTTCTCCCTTTCTCTCACCTGACACAGCGCTTATTCGGGGATACTATTGCACCAAACCAAGCGCTTCAGGGGCATTTATCTTCTTGAGTGGCCCGTCATCACTCTCAAGCTGATATCGACAGATCCCGACATGGAAAAAGAGCCGATCCCGGGGCCCTCCATCCTATGGATACAACTCATCAACAAAATCGAAGAAAAGGTCGTTGTATTTTATGTCGTACGTAATCATATAGAGCGTCAACGGGCCCCACTTGAAGCAGTCTTTCATGGGAAGGAGCAAGGCAACCGGTTTTTCCCAGTGCGTGTCCCTGCCGACAGAATACGGCGCGGTCCAGGCCTTGATGCCGGGAACCCATCTAGCTCCTTTCAAACTCATAAATTCGTTCTTATACTGAAGAACACAGGCAGTTAGGACTTTCGCGGGAAAGCCCAAATTCCCACCGCTCATTTTGATGGATTTCGCCGGGAATGAGAATCCCTCCTTCTTTACCCAGTTGTCATCCCGAAAGATGGAAAAAGGTCCGAAGAAAAGCGAGTACGACGAAGAGGCGCACAGGCCGCCGACGTCACAGATCTGGAGCTCGATGACGTGCGTTCCGTTCTTGGTCAACCCGAACAAATTGTGTTTGCCCACGAATTCCTCGGGATCCGGCTTGAACTGCAGCCTGAGCTTCTTATGCGAATAGGGCGCACCGACCAAAGGCGAGGGAGAAGAACCCGAAACCACCTTCATGAAATGGACTGTCATGGGCTTGTAGTTGACAGACACCCGAAACGTCGCCCAGTCCAGGGTCCATTTCTCATCCTCATCAAAGATCCCGTCCTCGTCCTTTATGATGATTTCGAATCCCATTTTTTTCATGATACTTATATTGAAAAGAACCTGGTCACTCGGCGATAGCTCGATTTCCGGCCGGTTCTCCGCGACGATGCCGCATTTCTCGTTGATGAGCGCCCGGCTGTTTCGCAGAAGTCCTATAAAGAACGGCCTCAAGGCCTCGGGCGTCATCATATTTTCAAAAAGAGGCGTTACCTGCCATCCCGCAATGTGGATCACGTTGTTGAGATACGTGTCCCGCAGGACAAACTCGTCGGTAGGGTAGGTGGGCGGCATGCCGCCAATGCCGTAGTAGTAAGTAAGGGGATCTTCCGTGTAGATGATCGCCGCCGGAGGAGGCGAAAAACGGCTGTCTTCGTATTCGGCTTTCTCCTTTGTTCCGTAAGAACGGATGCTGATGGTGATACGCCACGTGCATTCCTTCTCTCCGATTGTCCACTGCTTCTGGCCATTCACCCCAATATGTGTTGCCGCATTTTCAGCCCCGCTGAAGATTGTGGCATCGTTACGGAAACCGACGGACAAACCCTCGCTCTCCAGCGGATACACGGATCCATCCGCCTCCTCCCAGGTGGTAATCTGACCGCAGGCCGCCAAGGCTCCCGGCTTCGGCAGCACGGCCCATACAAGAAAAAACAGGAACAGAATTCTCGCTTTCATGGCACCCTCTCCATTTCTCTGATCTGGCAACGTTCTTAATTTGAATACTTTTCAAGGAATGCAAGCCTTCCCCCGGCATTCGCCTCAGAGAATAACCCATGGCGATCGGTCACATGTGAGGAATGCCGAATGAGGGAAAAATCGACAGGAATGGGCTCCTGACAGGCGGATCATGCCCCGTCAGGAGCAGGCCGGGCACGTTTTGAAAGGTTTCCCCATTTTGAAGCCCTCTGTGATAAGGGTAGGAGGGTGAGGTAGAGCTTTCGGGAAATTTTATGAAGAAGCGATCACCATGTCAATGGAAATAGGAATGGCTCCGGGGCGAGGGCCTAACGAGAAAACCATCGCGCCACGCCTGTTGCGTGATCCGCCCGAGAAAGCCGCCGCCCAAGCATGAACCCCGCCCGCCGCATCCAGGACGGCTACCAATTTGTCCGGTCTCAGCAGGGGCTCGCCTCCTCCGATATGCGCCGAATGGCAGCCGAACTCCCGCACGGTTTGAAAAAGCGACAGGGCCGTCTCGTAGTCCACATAATCCGTGCTCCTGTGCGGGCCGCATCGGTAGAGACAGTGGCCGCAATAGGAAGGGCAGTTGTAGTTGGTGATGAGGCCTCCGGAGAGGAGGCGGCTGATTTTGGTGTCTTGCATGTTCTCGCCTGTCAGGGGATGGCACTCTGATCGTTTTTATCCGCAATTGGGATGAAAAAGAGGAGACTTCTATCTGGGACCCCGGTAGAAGGCCAGCCGCGAAGCCAGGGGCGCAAAGGCCCTTTCCATGTCCGCCCGTTCCGTTTCCGGTAGGGGATCGCGTTTTGGCATCAGGGCTCTCTTGGCTCTGAGACGGCGCCCCGGCTCCTCAAATCCCCAGGTGCTGTCTTATCCAGCCGATCAGGCCGCTGGCGTCCTGGGCCCCGCTGGTCCGGGCCACCTCCTGTCCGTTCCGGAAGGCGATCATCGTTGGGATGGACCGGATGCCAAGCTGCGCTCCCAGGGCCTGTTCCTGGTCCGTATTCACCTTGGCCAGGACGGCCTTCGAGGCCAGTTGGGAAGCGGCTTCCTCAAATGCGGGCGCCATCATCTTGCACGGCCCGCACCACGGGGCCCAGAAGTCCACCACCACGGGCAGATCCGATTTCTCGAGCAGGCGATTCAGTCCGGCCTGATCCAGGTTCAACGGCGTACCCGGAAAAAGAGGGGCCTTGCATTTTCCGCACTTGGGGCCCTCGCGGATTTTGGCTTCAACCACTCTGTTTACCGCCCCGCAACCGGGGCACACGGTCTTGAACGATTCCGGCATATTCCCTCCAAAAGACCAAATCGGCCTTAGAAATCACCCTTTTGGTCATCATAGCATTGCAGGGGCCCTATTTCCATGCGAGATCTTGAGTTTTCCAGGAATGCGGATTGGTTCTCTTTGGGTAAAGCGACTTGGAGGCCTTTGACGGATCCGTTTCGTTCGAACATTTTTCACCAAATTCAACCAGGTTACTGCAGCTAACATATTATCGGGATAAGCTTTTTCACAAGAACCGAACTCTGTGGCAATATCTTCTCCGCTATTAAAAGTGCTTAAGCGACATAAAATTTGTTGATATTAAGGAATCTCCAATATATACTTCAAAAAATATAACCAAAATTCCATGAAGGAGGCCGGCATGATGAAGACAAAAAATTGGGCAACGGCGCTTATCTTGGGGTTATCGTTCTTCCTTCTTCCTTTTTCCTTATTCGCCCACCGCCCCGGGAGCCCCCCTGCCCATAAGACGCCGATACATCCCTTCAAGCCAAATGGTGAATATATGGTCCATGTATTCAAAGGCGGACATTGGAATACCGTCGGCACCCTGGGCGCCGACCAATATTTTCGCGAAATGCACATAGATCTCGGCCGCCATATCCAGAGCGATGATGCGATCAGTGTGCGTCTGCTGCAGAAGGGCGGTGGCGCCGCTCACATAGATGCGGTATTCCTCGGTGGGAAACCACCCCGCCAGGTGGCCGATGTGAACCGCGGCCTGAAAAAGCTCTCTCAGAAGGATTTTGACGTGATCGACTCCTACGGGAAGACCATCGATATGACCTTTTCTTCGGATATTCCTGATAAGACTTTGACCGTTTTCGCAAGGATTGAGAGCGACACCATCAGCAAAGTGCCATTTCGGTTTCCCGTTGAAAATACATTCAAGAATCTGAATGAGATTTCAAATTTTTACACTTACGATTTGAGGGCCGGAGGATCATCCGGGAACGCCCCTTTCTTCAAGGAATTCGGAACCACCGGATCCGGGCATCCTTCGGGGTATACCTATGGCTGGGTGCGGCATGATGAAGAGAATCTCTACGTGACGATCGATTTTACACCCGACAACACCATGGACGGGTGGAAAGACTACGCCGGTGTCTATGTCAAAAGACACGACGCATTGCAGGAATTCAAGGTCTCTGAAAGAGAAACCTGCTGGGGACAGCCCCGCTTTACGTATACGGACAAGGTTCCCTATGAACACAAGGTGTACGATTTCAAGATACCATTTCGCGCCTTGGCAGAACGGCCGGAGCCCGGTGACCGTCTCCAACTCGCATTTGCCGCCTACGGCACGGCGTTTCCGGGCGTTTACGCGGCCGACCTTGCCTTCGATCCGAACAACAATCGCTACCTCTTGGTCATAAAAAACGTGGTCAGCGATCCTGAACCGGACAGCCAGACATGGGCACAGATCGTCGAGTGCGATGGAACGCCTTACAGCAGCCCCGTGCTGGTCTCGCAGAATACCAGCTTTGACGGAGAGCCGCGGGCTGCTTATGATCCGACCAACAGAAGATTTTTGGTGGTGTTCCAACGAGTCCCCGTCTACGACATCTACGGGCAATTCGTTGATGAGGAGGGGAATCTGGTCACCAGGGGCGGCGCACCGGGAACCGACAATTTCCCCATTGCCGCATACGACGATTCGCAGAGGGGCCCGGCGGTAGCCCACGATGACGTCAACGGCCGGTTCTTCGTCGCCTACACGGACGATCGAAACGATCCCGGAATCGGAGATCTCCACGGGCAACTGTTGAACGCCGCTGACGGCGCGCTCATCGGCTCCAACGTGGTTATTGCAGGCGGTAGTGGAAACCAATTTGTCTCGGCCGTGTCCTTTAATCCCACAGACCAGGTGTACCTCGTGACATGGGACGACGGCCGCACCGTCATGACGACAGACTTTGATATATACGGCCAACTCGTCAATGCCAGCGGAAACCCGGTTCAAAGGGGGACTTTGGCGTCGGGGAGCGACAACTTCCTGGTTTCCGATGATCCGGGCGATCACGAGCAGCGGTACTCTGCCATCGCATACACCCCTACAGGCAATCGGTTTCTGGTCGTTTGGCGGGATATGCGAAGTGGAATTGACAACGATATTTACGGGCAGTTCGTGGACACAACCGGCCTGGTGACAAGAGGCGGCGCAGCGGGAGCCGACAACTTTCCGATTGCTACGGTCGGTGACAACACAGACCCCGACATCGCATTCAACGCGGCCAGGGGAGAATTCCTGGCTGTGTGGAACGACGACCGGAACGGGCCGCTGTCGTTTGATGTCTACGGTCAATACCTGAATCCCGGCGGAACACCGAACGGGGACAACTTTCTTATCTGCAGTGACGTCGAACAGTATTCGGGGCCCCACGTCGAGGCCAACAGCGTGGTCGGGAATTTCCTGACCGCCTTTTTTGCTGTTGACGGCGGCGTCCCCGAGCTTGCGTTGCAGCTCGTTGGCGGGCCGTGCGAGCAAACGATCACAACTTCCGTCCCCACCATGACCCAATGGGGCTTCGCCTTTCTTTCCTTTGTCCTGGCTGCGTCAGCCTTTTGGATGATGCGCAGGAAGCGATACCCCTCCTGAAAAATCATCTTGCCGGAGAACGGACCTGAACGGGCAGGGCCCATAATCCCCCTGCCCGTTTTTTTTCGCCGTACCCTCTCCCCCGAGTCGGCCGACATTCGAGACGGAACGGTTTCCCTTTGACCCCACGCCCCATTTCCCCTATATTGCGTGGACCGTGAACGCCCGTTTTCGGATTTCGAGGAGCGCGACGCCGCCTTCATCCCAAAACGGTGTCATTCCGGATGAACCGCAACACCGTCGCGAGCCCAGAAATCGGCAAGAACCTGCAAAAAGGCTTGTGAAAGGCATTCGGCGCCGGCGGGTGCCATGAGGCCGGCGGCCTTTTCGGGCGCCTCCGGCATCGTCCGCGCAACTGGAGGAAATCCTATGGAAACCCTTCCCGCCATCGCCGTTGTAGGAACATTCGACTCCAAGGCCGAGGAGCACCTTTTCCTCAAGGAGGCCGTAGAGAGAAGGGGGCTCGAAGCACTCACCATCCACGTGGGAACCGGCGGCCCCTCGCCTTTTCCCGCGGACATCGACCTTTTTCAGGAAGTGCTGGAACCGCTGACCGCGACCCCGGGCCGGGACGAATCCATCCGGGCCGTGCTAGACCGCGCTCGGCAAGTAATAGGAGACCTCTTCCGGCAGGGCAGGATCTCCGCGATCGTCTCCGCGGGAGGGGGCACGGGAACCCACATCGGGACCGCGATCATGCGAACCCTCCCTTTGGGCACGCCCAAGGTGATGGTCTCCACCGTGGCCTCCCGCGACATGTCGGAGACCGTTTCCACCAAGGACATCACCATGATGCACAGCGTCGTGGATCTTCTGGGGGTGAACAGCATTTCCGGGCTTATCCTGGAGAACGCCGCGGCCGCGGTTTGCGCCATGGCCCGTGCGCGATGGGAGCCCCCGGCCGGGAAGTTGCGGGTGGCCTTGAGCCTTTTCGGATTTATCACCGCCGCCGCGGAGCATACGAGAGGCTTCCTGGAGGAGATGGGCTACGAGGTGATTGCCTTTCACGCGAACGGAACCGGAGGAATGGCCCTGGAAGAGCTGGCGGCGGTCGCGTCCGTTGCACAGGAGCGGGAGTTCTGTCCCGGCGAACTGGTGCAGGCCGCGAACCGGCAGATGGCATG
>CAYVUX010000015.1:9456-17482 GCA_964455075.1 uncultured Desulfobacteraceae bacterium
TGACGGGATCCTGGATCTCGCCACCCATGAGTTGGCCGACGAGCTGCTCCAGGGATACTGCCGGGGCATCGGCCCGCAGAGGCTGGAGCCGGTTCCCGGCCGGAAAATCCCCCGGCTGATCGTCCCGGGGGGCCTCGACTGCGCCGTGCTCATCTTCACCCGCGACTCCATCCCCCGGGAATACCGGGACCGAAAGGTGTTCTTCTACGATTTTCGTTCCGCCGTTCGGCTCGACCGAAGTGAAACCGTCCGTATCGCGGGCCAATTGGCCGCGAAAGCCAATAAGGATCCTTCCATGGTCAAGATGCTTATCCCCATGAAGGGGTGGTCTGAAGCGGACCGGGAAGGAGGAGGGCCTCTGTACGACCCTGCCCTGCGGGATGAATTCATGAGAGAACTGGAAACGCGTCTCGACCGCCAGGTCGAGATCGAGAAAGCGGAAGTCCATATCAATGATGCGGCTTTCGCGCGTCTTGCGGCCGAGCGGATGGATGACATGATCCGGCGGGCCAAGGCCTCCCGCGCCTGAGCCCCCTTCAGCATGCTGAGCGAAGTGCAGGCCGTTCTCTGTCCCGAAGATGCAAAATTTGCGCCTCACGAGCTCATAGACCAAAGGGGGAAAAGAGAACAAACGCCCCCGGGGAAGGATGGCTTGACAGGCCTGAGACAGGTCCGGGCCGCTTGCATTCCGCAGCACCCTGGTTTACACTCCGAATGATTTCTTGCGTCTTAACCTCCCATGAAGGGACTCCCCCGTGGGAGGTTTTATCTATAGCCTGTGGGAAACCGCAGGATGTGGGGCGCTTTCGAGTCCGGAGGTGGAGCGTCTCATGACGGAACAAACCCCCAAGATTGCTTTGGTCACAGGCGCCGGCAAGGGTATCGGCCGGGCCATCGCCTCGAGGCTCGCCCGGGACGGGTTCGATCTGTGGCTCAACTACCGGAGCGATCATCATGCGGCCGAAGAAGCGGCGCAAGAGGTGGAAGCGCAGGGACGGGCGTGCCGGCTTCTGCCCTTCGACGTTGCCGACGCCGACGCCGTGGATGCCTCGCTGGGTCCGCTCCTGGAGAATCAAACCCCTTTCGCCCTGATTCACAACGCGGGTCTCGCCAAGGACTCTCTCATGGTGTGGATGTCCCGGGAAGAATGGGACGAAGTCCTCTCTGTGACGTTGGACGGGTTCTTTGAGGTCACCAAGGCGGTGCTGGGCTCCATGCTGCGCGCCCGTGAAGGCCGGATCGTGAATATTGCCTCCACCGCCGGGCAGGGCGGTCTGCCCGGCCAGGTGAATTACTCGGCCGCCAAAGCCGGTCTTATCGGGGCCACCAGAGCCCTGGCCGCGGAAGTGGCAAAGAGAAATGTCCTGGTGAACGCCGTTTCCCCGGGTTTCATCAAGACCTCCATGACGGAAGGCCTCCCCCTGGACGCGATCCTCCCCATGATTCCCATGGGCCGCCTCGGGTCGCCTGAGGAAGTGGCCGAAGCCGCGAGCTTTCTCTGCTCGGACGCGGCCTCGTACGTAACGGGGCAGATCATCGGGGTAAATGGGGGTGTTTACATGTGAACCCACGGGTGGCTTTTGGGCAAACCCCGGGGATATTTATTGGAACAGTACGCAGGCTATGCATAGAGTCGCAATCACCGGAGTGGGGATCGTCTCCTGTCTGGGCACCGAGCTGAAAGCGGTGGGGCAAGCCTTGCGGGCGGGCAAATCGGGAATTGTCATTGACGAGGAGCGAAGGACATTGGGCTTTCGAAGCCCTCTCACCGGAGCGATCCCGGGGTTTGACCTGGAAGCGGTCCTCCCCCGCAAGCAGCGGAAAACCATGCCCGGCTTCGCCCTCCAGGCTTACGCGGCCGTGATGTCGGCAATCGACATGTCCGGCCTCCGCAAGGAGGACATCGAGAACCAGGAGACCGGTCTCGTCTTCGGCTGCGACTCTTCGTGTGAGGCCATCGTGGAACAGGTGGACCGCGTGAGAAAGCACCGGGATACGCACTTGATCGGGAGCGGCCTCACGTTTCGTTGCCTTACCTCCACCATTACCATGAACCTGAATGTCCTCCTAAGAACCCGGGGGGCCTCCTGGACAATCAGCTCCGCCTGCGCCAGCGGGGGGCATGCCGTGGGGCAGGCGGCCGACTTTATTGCTTCGGGCCGTCAGGAGCGGGTGATTTGCGGAGGGGCGCAGGAGATCAACTGGCAGTCCATGTGCAGCTTCGACGGCCTGGGGGCGTTCTCCACCCGAACGGATCACCCCGAAGCCGCCTGCCGGCCTTTCGACAAGGACCGGGACGGCCTGGTGCCGAGCGGCGGAGCGGCCGCGGTGATTCTGGAACGCAGGGACCTCGCCGAGCGGCGGGGCGCCCGCATTCTGGGCGAGATCGCCGGGTACGGATTCTCCTCCGACGGCGGCCATCTCTCCCTTCCGAGCGGAGACGGTCTGGCCAGGGCCATGCGCATGGCCCTCAAGGACGCCCGCATGGCGCCGGGAGAGATCGACTACATTTGCGCCCACGCAACCTCCACCCTTTTGGGGGACGCGGTGGAAGCGCGCAACATCCACGCCGTGTTCGGCCCGAGCACGCCGCCCGTCTCGTCGCTCAAATCCATGACCGGGCACGAGCTCTGGATGTCCGGCGCTTCCCAGGTGGTCTATTCAGTGATCATGGCCGAACAGGGGTTTATCGCTCCGAACGCCAACTTTATCCGGTCGGACAAGGACACGGAAAACCTTCATATCGTCAAGGAGGCCATGCCGAGGCCGCCGGAAAAGGTGCTCTGCAACTCGGCCGGGTTCGGGGGCACCAACGCCTGCCTCGTCCTTCGGTTCACCGGGGACATACGCTCTTGACGCTCGGAGACGCAAGGCCGGCCGGGACGAGACCCTGCGTATATGTTCCATTTGGGAGATCTTTGAGGAATGTCTCCGCCTCGGGAGGATCTCAAGGTCAAGAAAAGCATTCCGCCCCGGCGAGCGGGATCAACCGCAGGAATCACATGAATATTTCAAGAATCGGAATTTGACCATGCCGATGATCTGTGCCGGCGAAGCCGGGGGGTTGGACCAAAAAGAACGATTTGCAGGGGTCTCGCTCCAAGGGGGGAGTCCATGCCGTCAAGAAGGGTAGTCGTCACGGGAATGGGAGCCGTTTCCCCATTCGGTAGGGGGGTCGAGGTTCTCGTGGAAGCCCTTTACCGCGGCAGAAGCGGCGTAAAACGCCTCCCCGTACTCACCGACTACCAGGGCCTCCGGAGTCTGGTGGCGGCACCCGTAACCGGAGTCGATCCCAAAGAAATCCCCAGGAAATACCGCAGAACCATGTCGAGCATGTCCGTGTATGCCGCCATGGCATCCCGGGAGGCCCTGGAGCAGGCGAGGCTCAACGAGTCGCACCGGGCCTCGGGGAGAATGGGCGTGGCTATCGGCTCCAGCGTGGGAAGCCCCTTGAGCACCCAGCAGTCCTACTCGGATTTCTTCAACCACCGGAGCCTGGATCGGATGCGCTCCACGGGGTTTTTCCAGATCATGAATCACTCCTGCGCGGCCAACGTTTCTCAGGCCCTTGGAATCACGGGGCGGATCCTTGCCCCGTCCGCCGCCTGTTCCACGAGCTCCCAAACCGTGGGCTACGGGTTTGAGACCATCGCATTCGGGAAGCAGGATTTCATGCTCTGCGGCGGTGCGGAGGAGTATCACCCCCTGATTACCGCCACATTCGACATCATGAACGCGGCGTCCACCGGTTTCAACGACCGTCCCGACCAAACCCCGAGGCCCTTCGATCGAGACCGCGACGGCGTCGTCTGTGCGGAGGGATGCGGCGTTCTGCTTCTGGAGGCGCTCGAGTCCGCACGCCGGAGAGGCGCTTCCATCCTTGCCGAAATCGCGGGGTTCGCCACGGTCTCGGATACTTCCAACATTGTAAATCCCAGCGCGGAGTCCATGAAGATCTGCATGGAGAAGGCCCTCGCGGACGCCCGAATGACCCCGCACGACATCGACTACGTGAACGCCCACGCCACCGGAACCGACCAGGGGGACCGCGCCGAGAGCCGGGCGATTTTCGGCACCTTCGGAGAGGCCACGCCCGTCAGCAGCCTCAAGGGCCACATGGGACACGCCATGGCCGCCAGCGGAGCACTGGAGATGGCCGCTGTCATCGCCATGATGCACCGGAAGGTGCTCATCCCCACCCTGAACCTGGACAACGTGGATGAAGCATGCCAGAATATCCGTCACGTCCTTCATCCGGAAGATATCCCCGTCAGCAGCGCCATCAAAAACAACTTCGCCTTCGGCGGCGTGAATTCGTCTGTGATATTACGGAGATTCGAGAATGACCGAACAGGAGATCGTTGAAACCATCAATCAAGCCCTTGCCGAGGAATTCGAGCTGGACCCGGCGGACCTTGTCCCCGAGGCCAATTTGTTTACGGACCTGGAACTGGACAGCCTGGACATGGTGGACATGGTGATCGTTCTGGAAAAGGCGTTTCAAGTGAAAATCCGGGATGAGAAGGCCGTACGGAAAATTCGCACCCTGGGCGATCTTCATCAATACGTGACCAAGAAAAGAAGCGAAATGGAGGGAGAATGACGGACCTCTCGCTCCCCGTCGGGGCCGAGCGGCTGGTCCCCCATCGCCGGCCCATGCGAATGGTGGACCGCCTGGTGGCGTTCCGCCCCGGATACGGAGTGGCCGAGGCCGTGGTGTCCCCTGAAAATCCCCTGACGGCACCGGACGGTGCCCTGGAACCCGAGGCCCTGATCGAGCTAATCGCCCAGGGCTACGCGGCTCTCAAAGGCTACGACGATCTTCTCCATCGTAGACCGGTACGGCGAGGATTTCTGGTCGGAATCCAGAACCTCCGGGTGGCTGGAAGGGCCCGGGTAGGGGATCGGCTCCGCATTGTGGTGGAGACCGTCAAGGCCCTTGAACCCTTTTACGTGGCTGCGGGCGAGGTGACGATGGACCGCGTCGGGATCGCGTCGGCCACGTTGAAGCTGTGGACCCCGACGGACGGCTAGGAGCCCCGAGAGGATGTTCATATCTCCCCTTTTCTGAAACCCCTGAGACCTTCCGGCGTCCTTCCATGAAACGACTTGCTTTTTTTCTTTTTTCTCTCCTTCTCTTCGGGCACGGCGTTGGCTTCCCTGCTTCCGCTGCGGGGGCCGGCGAAGCCCTACCCGATGCGGAACGCGAGCTGCTTGAGCGGATTGCCCGGGCGGCCTCGGGAGTGGAAACCCTGGAAGGCCGCTTCGAGGAGGAAAAGCACCTTTCCCTCCTTGAGGACCCCTTGCTCTCCAGCGGGCGCTTTTACTTTGAGCCACCCGATCGGCTCCTCTGGGAGACCCTTGAACCGGAGCGGGCGGGATTCGCCGTGGACGGAAACACGGCCCGGAGCTGGCGGGCTTCGCCCGAAGACGCCGAGATCTTCCCTCTTGAACGCGCCCCCGGACTCAAGGCGTTCGCGGAAAACGTCTTCATGTGGATGGAGATGGATGCGGCGAGGATCCAAGGGACCTACCGCATTTCCGTGGTGGAGGAGAATCCGGTCACCCTCAAGCTGGTCCCCCTTTCGGCGGAGAGCGGGCCGGTGGATCACATCCGGATTGCCTTTTCCGCGGACCTCACCCACGCCCGCACCGTCGAGATCCACGAGGCGGGCGGAGACTACACCCGCGTTCGGTTTCTGGAGACCGTGTTGAACGCACCGCCAAGGGAGAAGCTCTTCCATCGATGACCGGCCACCCCCTTTTTTCAAGGCTCTACGGGTTCCTGGCCCCGAGAAAACCCCTCCTTCTGGGCGCCGCCGCAGCCCTCCTGCTCCTGAGCCTGGCCGCCCTCCCCGGTCTCGAGCTTTCAGGCGATATCACCCCAATGCTCCCGGAAAAGCCCGAAGACCTCGCCGAGGATTTCAAGCGTCTCCAGGAGACCCCCTTCGCCCAAAACGTCCTCGTGAATCTCTCGGCGGGGCCTGCAGCCTCCAGGGAGGAGCTCTTTAACGCCGGAGACCGGCTTGCGGCCGCCATGAAGCCCCCGCTCTTCACTGAGGTGCTCCAGGGTCCTCCGCGAGGAAACGCATCCGGATTCCACGACTTCCTTCTCGCGGCCCTCCCTGCTCTCACAACGCCCGAAGACCTGGCGCGCATTCAGGCGAGCCTCGAAAGAGAAAACATCCGGGCGCGCATCGAGGAGATCCGGCAAAGGCTTTCGCTTCCGGGGTTCCAGCCTTTGAAGGCGCTTTTCCGGCGCGATCCGCTGGAACTTCACCGGATCGTTCTCGAAAAGCTCCAGCATCTAAGCCTTCTGCCCGATGTGCGCATAGAAGAAAACCGTTTCATGAGCCCGGACGGCAGGAGCCTGCTCCTGGTCGCGGAAACGCCCATAAAGATCACCGACGCCGACGGCTCCCGCGAGCTTGTGGAACACCTGAAGGCACTGACATCCCGGGAGGTGCCCCCTTCCATGCACGCCGCCTTCCTGAGCGGCCACCGCTACACGGTCTCGAACGCCGAATGCGTGAAGAAAGACCTCCGGGTGGTCCTTGGGGTCTCCTCGGCGGCGATTCTTGCGCTTTTCCTGATCTGCCTTCGGACCCGCGCCCTTTTCCTGGTGTTCCTCGTGCCTGCTGCGGCCTTGTGCATGGCCGCGGCGTTCCTTTCTCTCGCCTTTGACAAGGTCTCGGCCATTGCCGTGGGATTCGGCTCCGTGCTCCTGGGGATCACGGTGGATTTCGCCGTCCACGTGTATTACGCCCTGGAGAAACCCGATGGGAGCAAGGCGGACGCCCTCGGGACCGTTTCGCGCCCCGTGCTCTTCGGGGGGCTCACCAGTCTGGCCGCGTTTTCAGTGCTGCTTCTCTCCGACCTCCCGGGTCAGCGGCAGCTCGCGGTCTTTTCCATGGCCGGAATCGCCGCGGCCCTCCTTCTCTGTCTCGTCGTGCTCCCGCACCTGATCCGCCCGGGCGGCCGAAAGGGCGCCCCACGCCTTTTTGGTTTTGCCATGGAACGGAAAAGCCGTTGGCGCCGCGCGATTCTCGCCGGATGGATCATGCTCCTGGGCCTGGGCATCTGGCAGAGTACGCAGATACGGATTGACGGGGATCTGCGTACTCTCAACCGCGTCTCTGACGAACTCCGGGCCGCGGAAGAGGCCTTTGAGGCATCATGGGGGAACTTGCGGGGGAGGGCCTTCATTTTTTCGGAAGGCCCGGATCTCGGCTCGGCCCTTGAGACGAACGACCGTGTTTTTTCGTTTCTCTCCCGCCGCATCGAGCCCGGGCGCCTTACTTCCTTGTCGCCCGCCCTTCCTTCCCCGGAGAGACAGGCCTCGGCGCTCGACCGGTGGGAGGACTTCTGGAGCTCCGACAGGATTGCTGTCGTCGAGCGCCTTCTCCGGGACGAAGGCCGGGCGCTCGGCTTTGCCGAGGGCGCCTTCGCCCCCTTCTACGAATTCCTGGAGCGGAGCCCCGATCCCTTGAGCCCGCAGGACCTGGGAAAGGCCGGGCTCGGCAAGGCCGTGGACGCCATGGTGATCGAGAAAACGGGGAGAATCCGGGTGCTCACCCTGACACCGGACACCCCCCGGCTCGCGGCGCTCATGGATTCCGTCCAGGGGGAAATGCCTCATGCCCGGTTCGTCTCCCAGAGCCGCTTCGGCGACCGGATCGGCCGCGCCGTGGGGAGGGACTTCGCCCGGTTCCTCGGCCTTGCCTCTTTGGCGGTCGTGCTTCTCCTGGCGGTCATTTTCCAAAACGCCGCAAAGGCGGCCGTCTCCCTGGTGCCCGTACTCACCGGGCTTGCCTTTATGGGGGGCATGATGGGGTTTGCGGGGATCCCGTTCACACCCTTTAACGTGGCCGCCATCCTGCTGGTCGTCGGTCTCGCCGTGGACTACGGCATCTTCATGATCTCCGCCCTTTCGGAAGGGCGCAGCCGCGGGACCCGACGGGCGGTCCTCGTCTCGGGGCTCACCACGCTCGCAGGCTTCGGGGCCCTGGCCCTGGCCCGGCACCCG
>CAYVUX010000016.1:0-12448 GCA_964455075.1 uncultured Desulfobacteraceae bacterium
GGGGGATCGGAAGTCTGTCAGGCCAACATCAGGATGCCAACATTTTTCATTCCCCATCAAAGAGATAAGAGTGCGAAAACCGGATGATTAGGTGCTCATTTTCCGGAAGGACTAAAAAAAACACCCGCCGGGCGTTTCCAACTTCTTCCTATCATCCTGTCCAAGCCCACCCCAAAACACCGGAAGTTCGGAGAAGGTCAAACCCGCTGAATTAAAAAAAATTTTGACAACCCGTTGATATTTGCTATAATCAGCCAAAATTTGTTTGCCCAAAGAGTCGGGCTATGATAGCATAGCTACTCTTGATCGGGGAATTCCTAATAAAAGTAGGTTTTCAGATGCTGGAATTTGTCACTGGATCGGGGCATAGAGACCTTTGCAAAATGGGGCGTTTTTTAAAGGTTTCGCATAGGTCCTGCTCCGCCGGCATGAATACCAGCAGTTGTGAGGTGCAAGCATGACACACCAGATCAGGCGTCGAAAATATGCATTTCCGGCCGTTCGAGCCGCTTGCGCGGCGGTGGGCTTCCTGTTTCTTTTTTCGGCTCTCTGTCCGGGATTGGCGGCGCGGGCCGTCAGCGCCGGGGAAAAGCCAATGCAATTGGCGGCCAAAAAGAACGACCCTCCCGAGCGGCACCTTGCTGCGTACGAAAAGAACCTGCAGGAGACCATGAACCATGTGTTCCGGGTCCTCTGGTCCATCTACCGGGACAAAGGTCTCACAGAGCAAGAGAAGAAGCAGAAGATCCTGGCCTTCCTGAGGCATTTTCGATTCGGACCCAAAAACAAAGATTACATCTGGGTGAACGACCTTCAGGGCAAGGTGCTCATGGATCCCTACATTCCAGAGCTCGAGGGAAAAGATCTGAGGGGGTACCAGGATGCGGACGGCAGGCAGGTGTTCGCGGAATTCCGGAATATCTGCCTCAACAAGGGGCAGGGGTTTGCCACCTACCTCTGGCCCATGTACGACAGCAAAATCCCCACAACCAAAGTGTCCCTCGTGAGGGTATTCAAGCCCTGGGGATGGATCGTGGGGTGCGGGTTTTACATAAAAACCATTGAGGGCTGGGAGCCGCCGGAACCGAGGTTCTACACGCCCCTGGATAGGCCGGACGATCACGAGCCCGCAAGCCCGGTGTAAGCTCGGCGTTGACGGCAGGGCATGGCTGGAGACGCCGAAGTGGAAAGGGCCCTTCCTCGCAAGATGGTCTGGGCTTCACGGTTGGCAGCGCGAAGGGCCTCCCGTGCGGAAATGCGCAGCCTCGCCATGGGCTGGACGGGACCCAAACCGGCTGGGGGAAAATTTAATCATGTCAGGAAGAAACGTATCCCGCTTATGATGAAGCGCGTGGGACTATCCTGTGCTCAAAGAGTACTCATGGCCGGGCTCTCGGCATGGCTCTTCTGCCTCTGCCTGCCTGCCCTGGCCTCCGCAGAATCCAAGATTACGATTATGCCCATGATCACGGCGGACGTTGAGTATCACGACAACTGGGACCGCACGGAGGAAACGGAGCGGGAGGTTTTCGTCTATGTGGTGAAGCCCGGATTTCAGTTCGGCGTGGAAACTCCGAAGACGCGGATAAACATGTCTTACACCCTGGAGGCCCATTGGTACGACGACAACGAATCCGTACCGGAAGGGATGGACCCGGCAAGCGACGATGACTACATCGGCCACTTGTTTGTGCTGGATGCCCGGTATAAGCCGACCCGGCGGATCACCGTGGGCCTCAATGACGACTTCTATCTAACGCGGGATCCCAGACAGTCCGATATTTTTGACGACCGGGTGGACCGGAGAAAATACATTGTCAATCACCTGACGCCGCTTTTCTTTTACGACTTTGAGAACCGGTTTTCTCTCGGGATCCGCTACAGGCGCACGGACATCCACTACCTGGAAAGACCGAAAAACGATCTCGTGGAACACCGTTGGATGTTCAACCTGCTTTACAACCCGACGCGCACCTCCACTTTCGACCTGGACTACCAGCACTGGACCGTGGATTACGACGAATCCAACACCTCGGATTACTCGGCCGACCAGGTGCGCCTGCTCTACGAGAAGCGCCACAGGCATTTTGCGTTTGATGTGGGAGCGGGATACCAGTGGCGGGACTACGACGAACCTTCCATAGATGACGAGACTACCTTCACGTACCTGGCGTCGATCCTGTGGCAGAACCCGCCGCCGCCGGAGGGGAGACGGTACTTGGGCCGCCAATTCGTCCGGGCCAGGACCCACGCCTTTTTTGGTGTGGAGGGCAACTTTAACAATTACGGAGACACCTACGACGCCACTCGTTTTGTGCTGAGCCTGGGCCATGTATTTCGAGAAAAAATCGATTGCCGGATGCGGGGCTGGTACCAGATCGGGGATTATGAGAATTACCGTGGCTTGACCTCCAGTGGAGAGCTCAAAGACCGCGAAGACAAGACCTACGACGTCTATGCGAGCGTGGGGTATCTCATCACCCGGAAGATGGAGATCTCTTTACGGGTGGGACGCGATGAACGCGATTCCAACATCGACGGGCTCAGCTACGTGGACAACTACTGCATGCTTCGCTTCTCTTTCAACTTCGACATTTTGAGCAGGGGGATGTTTAGCGAAGAGGGCGCCTATTATTGATCATGACGTGCTGTGCGGGGAGATGCCCGAGTCTCCGAAATACGGTTCTCTTTTTCGCAGGATGCGTCCTGCTCCTGATACCGGCCTTATCCTCTTCCCAGGATAGGGCCTATCGCATTGGGGCTGACGATGTGATCCGGCTCGTCATTTACGCGGGCGGAGAGAAGCAGCACGAGGCCGAGCTCACCGTGTCCGGGGACGGAACCATCAACGCCCCGTTTGTCGGGGTAGTAAAGGCCGCAGGCCTGACCACGAGCCAACTGGAAGAGACCCTGAGAGAGCCCCTCGCCAGGGACTACTTTGTCGACCCGAAAGTCAACATCCAGATCGCCGAATACCACAGCCTCAAATACTACATCTCCGGCGCCGTAAAGAGCCCCGGCCTCTACGAAGTGACAAGCGAGGCCAGCCTGCTGGAGTTGATTGCCAAAGCCGGCGGGGTTGTGGAAGAGCGGGGGAATCTCGCCTACATTCTCCGGAATTCCACGGAAGAAGTTGTCTCCGGAAAGGAGGTCAGGGATCTCGCCGCGGAGTCCGAGCCAATAAGGGTGGACCTTCAGAGGCTGCTCGACATGGGAGACATGAGCGTCAACGTGATGCTAGAGTCCGGCGACGTGGTGTACATCCCCCTGGCCAGCGCCCTGGACCAGGCCGTTTCAAAAATCTTTGTGGAAGGGGAGGTAGTCAAGCCAGGCCTCTACGATTACCAGCCGGGCCTCACCGCAATGAACGCCGTGGTCATGGCCGGAGGGTTCGACCGCTTTGCCGCCCCCAACCGCGCCCGCATTATTCGAAAGACTGAGGGCGAAGTTGAGGTGATCAAGGTGAATCTGGACGACGTCCGGGAGGGAAAGACCAAGGATATCTCCCTCAAACCCGGCGACCGCATCTATGTACCCGAAACGTGGTGGTAGCAGGCGAGCAGGCTGGAATACGACTTTATAAGGTATGACAGGCAGAGAAGTATTTTTGGGAGGAACTGAACAGACACTCTCGCCCAAAGGAGCACGAAGTTTTGCGTCATCCCGGCCAAGTCCCCGTGAAACGGGGCGCGAGCCGGGATCCAGGAATTCAAAGGATGATGTCCTTTTCCTGGATTCCGGATCTTGCTTTGCTTTGCGCCGCTCGTCCGGAATGACGTTTTTTTCGAAATGCGACACAGCCTGTTTTGCCTGGATGACAATGAATAAATAAGAATTGCCCCTTTACAGAGGTCTGATACAAAGCTCCGTCCTTTGGCAGGGGATTATTTATCCGCAATAAAGAATTGGTTTTAGATGAATCCGGCTGGTTTAGACTCTCAGTAAACTTCAAGAGAAACAAAATTTCCGCCGGCAGGCGGATTGGATTTTTTGCCTTCCCTCATGGAAGGGAAAAAGTTATCCTGTCCATCCCGTAAATCCTGTCAAACCCTAAAGAGAAAGAAATGGCAGAGAACTACCCACAAAACCCCGAAACCGAAGAAACCATCAACCTTGCGGAGTACTATCACCTCCTCCTCAGGCACAAGTGGACCATCCTGGTTTCTGTGGTCATCTTTTTGGCCCTGGCCGCTTGGCACAACTACCGTGCGGTTCCTGTCTATCGCGCCACCAGCACCCTAATCATAGACAAGGAGAGCGACCGCTCTCCGGTCACGGGCCGGCGCATGGAATACGAAAGCTATATGTCCGAGTCTTTGACGTTCAATACACATTTTACGCTTATCACCTCACGCGAGGTCATGAAAAAGGTGGTCAAGCGCCTGAATCTGGATCAGGAGCAACGTTCAAACGCTCAGGCGGGGATGCATGAGCCCAACATTTTCAAGCGTTTCTTGTCGAAACTGAAGAAGAATATCCAAATGCTCATAGCGGGACATGAGAAGAACAAGGAGGAGCAGCCTGCGGTGGACAGGGTCACACGACTGGCGCAAGGACTTCGCGGGATGGTCCGGATCACGCCGGTGGAAGAGACGCGGCTTCTCCAGATTCACGTCGCGAGTCCGATGCCGGCTTTCGCAAGGGATCTGGCAAATGCCACGGCCGAGGCGTACATTGATTTCAACATCGAAAACCGGCTGGAATCGTCGCAGAACACCCTCACCTGGCTTACGGACAACCTGTACGAGATGAAGAAAAAGCTGGAAGACGCGGAGAAGGAGTTCCAGGCATTCAAGCAGGAAGCAAAGCTCATCTCCATGGAAGACTCCCAGCAGATGATTGCGCAGAAGATCCGGGATTTCAACGACGCCTACATCCAGGCGCGAAACAAGCGGTTGGAGATCGAAAGCAAACTGGAACAGCTCAAGAAAATGGCCACATCCAGCGAGGATGTCCCCCATTTGCGTTCGCTTATTGAAAACGACTTGATCACCACCCTGTACAGTCAGCTGGTGGACGCGGAGGTGGAGCTCTCCAGCCTGTCGAAAGTGTACAAGGAAAAACACCCCAAGGTGGTCCAGATCCGGACAAAGATCGAAAATACCCAGAAAAAATTGCGCGAAGAGATCAACAAGGAAATGGCCAACCTCCAGGCCCAGCGCGCGGTGCTGTTGTCCAAGGAGCAGGTCCTGCAAAAAACTGTCAATGACTTTGAGCAGGAAGCCATGGACACGGGCAGGAAAGAACTTCGTTACTCCATCTTGAAACGGAACGTGGAGATGAACAAAAACATTTACGACAGCCTGCTTTCCCGGGTCAAGGAGGCGGACCTGACAGGAGACTTTGATGTCTCCAACATTCGGATCACCGAACGGGCCCTTTTGCCGGTATCTCCTGTAAGCCCCAACAAGAAACGCAATCTCATGCTGGGGTTGCTCCTGGGTCTGATGCTGGGTGTGGGCCTGAGCTTCCTCCGGGAATACATGGATCGCACCCTGCGCACCGAGGACGACGTGCGGAAATACCTGGATCTCCCGGTGCTCTCCGTCATCCCCATGGCTGAGCAGGCGTCGGGCCAAGGGTATTACGCACCCCGCTCGGAAGAGAGCAAACGGAAACGCCGCAGAAGTTCAGAAGAGGCCAGAGCCGCATAGCAGGAAGGGTTTCCGCCGCAGGCGGATTGCAGTTTTTTGCCTTCCATCAGGGAAGGCAAAAAGTATCCTGTCCATCTTGTAAATCCTGTCCAAGAATTGAAGCATGGAAGTAGACCAGCTAACTCATAAGATTATCGGATGTGCCTATACGGTGCACAACCAACTGGGATTCGGCTTCCTGGAAAGCGTTTACAAGAATGCAATGCTCATTGAACTGGGGAAAGCGGGTCTCCACACGGAGGCTGAAAAACACTTGCAAGTATATTATGACGGACAGGTGGTTGGAGACTATTATGCAGATCTCTTTGTAGAAGAAGAAATTCTTTTGGAATTGAAGTCTGTTCAGTCTTTATCGAAAGAACACGAAGCTCAACTGGTTAACTATTTAAACGCAGTGCATAGGGAGACCGGCGTTTTGATCAATTTTGGGCCACATAGAGTAGAAGTTCGAAGGAAATACCGGGAGTTTACTCCCAACGCAAAAAAGCGTGAGCCCTAAGGTATTATCATCATATTTCCCAAATATCTGCCGGCTCCAATTCCGCCGCAGGCGGATTGCAGTTTTTTGCCTTCCATCAGGGAAGGCAAAAAGTATCCTGTCCATCTTGTAAATCCTGTCTAATAAAAAGAAGACAGCAACCCTGTCAAAAAAAAAGAAGTAAGCATATGAACCCCAAAAAAACAGGCAACATCGACAAGTCAAAACCCATCAGCGAACTGGCGGCCAGGAAACTCACGCCGATTCCCATCCTTAGCGATGCCTACCCATCCCACTCCCGGTTCGCCGAAAGTTACCGAACGCTTCGTACGAACATCCATTTCGCGTTTATGGAAGAGGACTTCTCCACGCTGCTGGTGACCAGCGCCTCGGAGTTGGAAGGAAAGACCACCACGGTGATGAACCTCGCCTACATCATGGCGCAGACGGGAAAGAGCGTCCTCATGATGGACGGAGACCTCCGGAGACCCGGACTCAGCCGCCTGCTTCCGACAAACTCTTCGCGGGGGCTGAGCGGCCTCCTCTCCAATGTGTTGGGGACCGAAGTGGATTCCGGCTCTCTTGGAGAGATTCCGGTGACAGACCTCTTCCGGCTCCTTTCCTTTCAGAAGAAAAGCGGGGTGTTGCACCTGCGGGAAGGCGAGGAACGCCTGGATATCCATTTTCGGAACGGAGAAATGGCGGATGTGCGATGGCTTACCCGGCCGAAGGATCGGAGGCTCGCCTCCTTGCTCGTGAGGAACCAAAAACTGACCCGGGAGCAGGCCGAGCAGGCACTGGCTCGAAAGCGGAATACCGGGCAGAAGCTGGGGTACGTGCTTCTCAACATGGGGCTCATGAATGAGGCGGAGCTTTCGGGGTTCATTACGCTTCATATAATGGAAGGCCTGCGCATGGCCGTTCATTTTCGCTCGGGGCAATTCTCTTTCAAAAGGGTCCCCGAAACCGAATGGGAAAGGGGCGGCTTCAACCCGGCGGACCCGGAAAAGATCTACCACCAGGCCCTCATCGGCGAGGAAGAGCTTCCCTATATCGACAGGTGCATCAGGGAGTCCATTGTAAAGGCGGCCGCGGAAAACCTGTATCTTCTCCCCTGCGGCGCACTGCCGCCTCAGCCGGCGGAGCTTCTCGGCTCCAAAAGAATGGCGTTCCTGCTCTCCCACCTGAAAAGGCAATTCGACGTGATCATTATTGATTCGCCGCCGGTCCTCCCGGCGAGCGACGCCCTGAACATCGCACCTCGTACGGACGGGGTCCTGCTTGTGGTGAAGGCGGGGCAGGGCAACCGCGACATGATCAAAAAGGCCGCGGAGCAGATCCAGCTGAGCCGCGCCAATCTTATCGGTGTGGTGCTCAACCAGGTGGACGTCAAGCGCGAGGGATACTACAAGTATTACTACAAGTACCGCTACGGATATTCGGAGGGGAAAAGGAAAAGAAAGGAATAAGCGGGCGTAGCGAGTTTGTGCCGTTAAATGTGGCCCTGCCCCCTTTGACCAAGGGTTCAATTGAGCCGGGCGGTTCAAAAGAAAAAACTCTGTGCGCTCTGCGTCTCTAGTCCCGTCAAAGACGGGACGGGCGAGAGATTATGTTTTGGTTTTCATCTTGAGTTCGCTATTTGATTTCTCGGCATATGGAAATTTGCAGGACGCACAGGCAAGATACCCTCGAAGGGAGAAGCTTTGTAACGGAGCTGGTTCCGCTGCAGGCGGATGCGGTTTTTTTGCCTTCCATCAGGGAAGGCAAAAAGAATCCTGTCCATCTTGTAAATCCTGTCTAACATGAAAAACAGCCGCCTCTCCATCGCCGTCATCCTAATCCTCGGCTCGGCCCTGTTTGTTTACCTGGGCGTCCGGCTTGTGGCCCAGCTTCATTGCCACAAGGCATCCAACCTCCTCCGCGAAGGCTCGTATGCCCGGGCCGCGGATCACCTCAAAAAAGCGCTGGGGATTCAACCCGACGATGGCGAGGCCTGGAAGGCCCTGGGGAGCGCCTACCACAACATGGGGGCAAAGGGCTCCGCAAGGGAAGCCTATGCCTTGGCAAAAATGGCAAAGGGGGCCTTGGAGCGGGGAGCACAGCAAAACCCCCTGGATGCCCAAACGTTCTACAACCTGGCCCGGGAGGAAGGCCGCCTTGAACAGCTCTACGCCTATGTGCACCCCCTTGGGGAGAACCCGCACGATGCGCTGCCGTACTTCAAAAAGGCCATTGGTCTCAGACCGTACGGCATCCGCGAACATGCCGGGCTGGTGGATTATCTGCATTTTAAGGGGCGGGAGGAAGATCTGCTGGACGCGGTTTTCAACCTGGCCAGGGTATGCCCGTCTTGCTGCGGTTTTCTGAAAAGGGCCTCGTTTTGGGGATCAAAGGTCCGGGAATCCATGCGAACGGGGCTTTTTGCGGCCCTGGAAGAAGGAACCTCGATAGCGGTGGCGCATGCCGAGCTGTCGTCCTTGTACCGTGAGCAGGGTGAATTGCCCAAAGCCGTGGAGCACTACCAAAAGAGCCTGGCGTGCATGGAGCCCTCGGATGTTGTGGCGTCGCATTTCTTCCGCTTGGGGACCCTGCATCTTCAAAACCAAGAGCCGCAAAAGGCGGAAGAAGCATTCCTGAAAGGGCTTCGCCGGAGCGGCGCACGGGGGAAGGATCTCGAGCGGCTTTTCCACCAGTTAAGGAGTGCAGGCAAACTGGATACATTCTACAGCCTGTATCAAACGGTGAAGGACCGATACGGTCTCCCAGGGCGATCCGAGGTTCTGGTCGCCCGGGCAATGATGGAGCAGCAAAGGTATGATGAAGCCCGGTGGATGCTTCAGGATCTCAACCGGAAAGCACCCCATGCGGAGACCTACTATTGGCTGGCCCGCATCGCGCAGAAGCAAGGGGATGCGGACGCGGAAGAACTGGCCATCCAGAAGGCCACGGTCCTGGATCCCAAAAACAGCGGATACCATCTTTACTTTTCGCGCGTCCTTGCAAGAATAAACAAATGGGAAAGGGCGGAAAAAGAGGCCACCCGTGCGCTCCTCCTTGCCTCGAAGCCTTCCCCGGGACGGTTGAACTACAGGGCGTCTCTCCGCTGGCGTCAGGATGACTTTCATGGCGCCCGCACGGACTGGGAGTCGGCCATAGCCCTGGGACCCAACAACCCGGCCCCGTACCATGCCAAGGCCGCCGAGGCCTGTATCAAGCTGGGTGAGATCCCGTGCGCCGTCAAACACTACGAAAAGGCCGCCCTTGCGGAGCCCGGGAATGAGAAGTACCAAACCCGCCTCCAGGCACTCAAAATGGGATCCTGATCCGGCCTTCTTCTGCTACAGGGTGTTCCAATGCAGGCGGAGTGCTTTTTTTGGTTCTTCCGATCAGCTTACTTCTGGCGATGGCCCGGTCCCTTTGCCCCGGACGCATGCGATGAATCACTTGGCGATATTGATGCATCTCGATCCTCCTGTTAGCCATGGCAGTACCTCCCGGTTGATGGTTTGCCGGGATCCTACCTGGTTTACTGATCTGATCCGAGATGCTTTTTGCCCATCATGGTGCTTCCCTATCCCTGGTGACCTCATTACGGTGACCATAAACCGCCCTCATTAGCCTGACCATCAAGCGGCCTCATTGGCCGATCACAGGGTGACCCCATTAGCATGACCATGGAATGGTTCTATAGCATTCACCACTAAGGGCTCACTCAAAAATAAATTCACAGAATTGACGCTCAGATTTGGGTCGGATTTGGTCGTCGCGATTGAGTGAAGCCACAGGAATAGTTAACTATTTCGAGGACTTCACGATTGAGCGGCGGCCGAAGATCGCCCGAAGCTGAGATGGGAAAATGGGAAGTTATTTTTGAGTGAGCCCTAAGACAAAGCGGCACTTCATGGCTTTTCATGAAACAACCCTTGACTGAAAGGGTGTTAGTAGCTACCATATTGCACAAAGTAGCTACCAGAAGGAGCGCCATCATGATAAGTGCAGGTATCAAAGAGGTGAAGAACAACTTGAGTCGGCTTTTGGCAAAGGTGAAAGCCGGCGAAGAGGTCCTCATTACCGACAGGGGAAGTCCGGTTGCCCGCATCGTCAAAGAGAACCAAGGAAAGAAGTCCATTCACGAAGCGCTGGCGCCTTTGGTCCAGAAAGGGCTGCTTACACTGCCGAGCCGGAGCATTCCTAAAGAAGGTATCTCGGCAATAAGAGTCCCCGGAAAACCTGTTTCTGATATGGTAACTGAGGACCGCCGGTGATCAACTGATGATTTTGTACCTCGACACCAGCGCACTGGTGAAACGCTACTTTCGGGAACCTCATTCGGATGAGGTCATTTCCAGATGGAAATCGGCGACCCAAATCGTGACGTCTTTTGTTGCCTACGCGGAAACCGTGGCTTCCGTGTATCGAAAGAAGCGGGAAGCGGGTCTTACAGATTCACTAATCCAAAAGATTGTGCGATCGTTTCAAGAGGACTGGCAGGGCCTCATACGTGTTGAGATCAATGACGAACTCAATGAATACGTCCATAGGGTCATTGAGCGACACCCGTTGAGAGGCTTCGACGCAATCCACCTTGCATCGGCGATAGTCGTCCATGAAAGTTGTCCCGAAAATTTTGTATTCGCATGTTTCGACGACAGACTCTCCCTCGCCGCCCGGCTGGAAGGACTTGAAACCCTTTCGACTGGAGGATCATCCCTGTAATGCGGCACACCGAGAACGCGACATGAGCCCAACGATCTACGAAGACATCCCCCTGGCCGCCCTTACCACCTATCGCATCGGCGGGCCGGCCCGCTACTTTGCAACGCCGAGGACCCGGGAGGAGCTCATCGATTGCTTGGCATGGGCCCGGGAGCGTTTGCTTCCGTGGTTCCTGCTTGGAGCCGGCTCCAATGTCCTGATCTCGGACCAGGGCTTTCCCGGTCTGGTCCTGAAATTGGCCGGAGAGTTTCGAGAATTTTCATTAGACGAAAATGCCGGCATTATTCGGGCGGGCTCCGCCGCAAAGCTCCCTCTGCTTTCCACGTATTTGGCACGTCGCGGATTTTCCGGGTTTGTCTTTGCTTGTGGAATACCGGGCACGGTGGGTGGGGCCTTGCGCATGAACGCGGGCACCAAGCATGGGGAAATCAAGGACGTTTTTGTTTCCGCGGAACTGCTGACGCCGGCTCTTCGGAAGCGGAAGATTGATTCGAAAGAGATGCATTTCCAGTACCGGACATCCGCCCTTAAGGACAGCCGGGACATTGTCCTGGAGGCGCAATTTCGCCTGGGTACGCGCAAGGATCCGGCGGAGATCATGAGCAATATGCAGCAAATTCTTGCCGACCGGAAGCGCCGGCGGCCCAAAATACCCGAAAACTGCGGATCTGTCTTCAAGAACCCTCCGGGAGGAAGATCAGCCGGGTACTACATCGAACAAGCCGGATTCAAAGGGGTACAAGAGGGCCGCGCCCGGGTATCCCCGGAACACGCGAATTGGATTGTGAACCTGGGAAACGCAACCGCAATGGATGTCAAGGCCCTCATCCTGAGAATCCGGGAAGCGGTGTACGAGAAATACCGGGTCAACCTGGAGAGAGAACTTCTCTTCATCCCCGAAGACCTGCCGGAAGCGTAAAGCCTTTTGGTTCTACCAACCCCATCCTCCGGGTGGTTCCCTATTTGCTCTATGCCTTTGGAACTACTGGATTCCGGCCGCCTTCGAGGCCGTATTGTAATTCGCCATCCCGGATCCCGGATCGGAGTCCGGGACAGGCCCTGATCCGGGATCCAGAAGTTCTCGAAAAGACAGCGTTTTGCTGGATCCCGGATCTCCCTCGCTTCGCTTCGGTCGTCCGGAATGACGTCTTTTTCCGATTCCGACACCGTCTCGGAGGCAGTAATCCTGGCGGCTTTCCCCGTAGGGCGGGCTTGCCCGTGAACCATGCGTTGCAGCATATTGTGGCCCGAGATTTCACTCCGTCATTCCGGCGGAGGAGGCTGTGTCGTAATTCGTGTTTGAAAATAGACCATAGCCCGGAAAGCCTTAGCTCACTGTTGCTTACGTTGCCGTCATTCCGGCGAAGGCCGGAATCTAGCGGTTTTTCAATAACTTTGCGAGGCGACTGGGCCCCGGCCTCCGCCGGGGCGACGAAATGGGTGCTCGTAGTCTGTAATAATATCCTCTACGACGCATTCGCGGAGGCCGGAATCCAGAAAAACGCCGATCTGTTGTGAATCCCGGAATTCCGGATCGCGGCCTGTCCCGGACTCCGATCCGGGGTCCAGCACCAAAGCCCGTCACCCCGGACTCCGATCC
>CAYVUX010000016.1:12548-17179 GCA_964455075.1 uncultured Desulfobacteraceae bacterium
CGATCCGGGGTCCAGCACCAAAGCCCGTCACCCCGGACTCCGATCCGGGGTCCAGGAGCTTTTGAAAAGGCTGGATTCCTGGTCAAGCCAGGAATGACGAGGACATCTAAATGCAAAATCCTCCTTTTAAGAGGTTGCCTGAGTCCTTGCGCTCTGCGGGAGAGGAGGCTCACTTTTGCAACTGTTAGGCATCCATTTTCCGGAAGAGCAGGTCTTTCCCCTTTGTCAAAGCCGTCCGTCTGCTTCTTTGAGTATATATTTCGCACATTTGAACCTTCTTTTTTGTTTGACAAACGCTGCAATTCTCTATAAAGTTCATCGCGTGAACAGTTCCTTGGAAGAAGAGATTCACTTCCGCCTCTTGAGGATCCTCGACGAGTCGGAGAGGGTATCCCAGCGCGAAATGGCCCGGGAGGCCGGAGTCAGCTTGGGCAGGGTAAACTATTGCCTGGGCGAGCTGGCAAAGCAAGGCCTCATCAAGATCCATCGATTCAAAAGCGCAAAACACAAGATCCCCTACGCCTATGCACTTACACCAAAGGGCCTTGAGGAAAAGGCCAGGCTGACACTGCGTTTTTTCAAGAGGAAGGTCGCCGAGTACGAAGAAATAAAGAGGCAGATTCATGATCTGGCCTCGGAAGTTCCCGAGGAGCGTCTCAGAGAAGTGGATCTGTCGGAGACCCTTGTGCGGACGATAAAGAGTCCGTAGGCCCCTGCCGGCCGTGGGCATCTACGCTGCCTCAAAACAGCTGATTTGTGTAAAAGAGCAATAATGCCAGTCCCTTATGGTCGATTGCCCATGCAACCGAAGGAGCGGAGCTGTATCCGGTACTTTGAGCCCTTTGAAAAATACTCCCTCCTCTGTGCACCAGCAGCATGGGGTTTGTTCCTGGCCGGGGTCGGCCAAGAACAAAATTATCCCTCCAATCCTGGTAATCAAGCGAGCGCAGCGAATGTATCCTGTTGAATGTGGCCCTGCCACCCTTCGAAGAAGATGTAACGGGGCCGGGCGGTTCAAAATAGTGAACTCTATGAACTCTGCGTCTCCAGTTCCGGGCAAGCCGGGACGGGCGAGAGCTTGCAATTAGCCTTCAATGCAGCTGAATTACCTGTCTTTCCAAATCATCGAGGCAGCTCTGAATGTCCATAGGACCCTTGGCCCAGGGCTGTTGGAATCGGTTTATCAGCAGTGCATGTCGATAGAGCTCCAGGAAAAGGGCCTGGAGGTTCAAACTGAAGTGGATTTGCCAGTAACGTACCGGAACAAACAAATTGAAGGCTTGGGATACCGGCTGGATCTGGTAGTAGAAAATAGAGTAATTGTGGAGCTCAAATCTGTAGAGCAGATCAAAAAAGTCCACAAGAAGCAGTTGCTGACTTATCTGCGTCTTTCGAATAAGGAACTTGGCCTCCTATTAAACTTCAATGTCCCGGTGCTGAAAGAGGGAATCGTCCGCATTGCGAATTCCAGAAAAGACAAAACTCTGGGATCTCTGTGTCTTGAGTCCCGTCAAAGACGGGACGGGCGAGAGATACTCTTTTCCAAGTGCCGCCCAGGATCCGCAGCGAGGAATTGTCATTGAGCGATTGATTTTAGAGCTGCTTCCCGTTTCGTCTTGCCGGGCAGCAGACGAGGTTTGTCCTTGGGGAGCATTTGCCCCGTGAAATGCTCCCATGGAGAACCCTGCCGCGGGCAGGATTTCATTAGGGTCGGCCAAGGACAACACACATCCCAGTAATCAACCGAGCGCGATAAATTTAGCCTGTTGAGTATACTTTGCCAATCTTCAAAGAGGATTCAGCCGTGAGGGGTGTTGCCATAGAAAGAACTCTGTGAGCTCTGCGGCTCGAGTCCCGTCAAAGACGGGACGGGCGAGAGATCCCGGTCCTCCGGCAGTGGCCCAAGGCTCACAACAGGGTAATATTCTTGAGCGATTGATCATGACCTTCTTCCCGTTTCTGCGGTCAACAGACATCCCCGCCAATCCTGTCAATCAAGTGAGCGTGGCGAATTTATCCCGTTGCATGCGGCCCTGCCGCGCTTCGAAGAAGACGCACCAGGGCCGGGCGGTTTCAACCCCATAATCCGAACCTGCCAAGGTCCAAAGAATGAACAAACCCATCTCCGGACGGGCGATACCAATCTTCTACCCTGATCCTGTCTATGTTGCAAATCCTGTCTAATATACATGTAATTTCGTCCGCAGATCTGCTTCCATCATCATGAGCATTCTCTCCCAAACACCCCGCTACTGCATTTACGCGTTGCTCATATTCACCCCGCTTGCGCGTGCCTCGGTGCAGCCGTGGGCAATCACGGTGATCCACATGCTGACCCTTGTCGCGTTGACCGCGTTTGTTCTCGAACGGATCCGCGAAGGAACCTGGCGTTGGGTCCGTACACCGCTCGATGCACCAATCCTTGGCCTCCTGGGGCTATGCCTCGTTTCCACGGCCTTTTCCGTACTTCCGGGGATCAGCTTTTGGTCCCTGATGCTTCTCGTAAACTACCTTCTCCTTTTCTATCTGGTCATCCACACCACACGAAACCGGTCCGAATTCCGCAACCTCTGTTACGTCATCCTGGGAGTGGGAGCCTTTTTGGCGGTTTTCGGCCTGTTCAAATACGTGGGCGCAAACCCCTTCCCATGGTGGCAGTACCCGCATCAAGCGGAGTCCGTGCGTCTCAGTGCGACATTCGGCAATGCCGATCATCTGGCGGGCTATATGGAAATGGCCTTGCCCTTGACGCTCGGCGTCGTGCTGTTCGGCTACAGCCGCTCTGCGGCCTCCTTGCTGACGTTTCTTTCTTTTCTGCTGCTCACCGCGCTCATCCTTTCCCTGAGCCGCGGGGGATGGCTTGGTGTGACTGTGGGCTTGGGCCTCATGGCCGGGCTTCTTCTTTTGAGCCGCCACTTTCATCGAAAGCGTGTGGTCTTGGCGATCGTGGGTGGCACCATGGCCGTAGCTTTTGTCGTGCTTTCCACCACGCCCGTTGTGGAGAGAGTCCTGACGCTCACGGAACGCGATGCGGATGTAAACATGGCCGGCAGGCTCCTGGCATGGGCCGGTACGAGAGAGCTCATAAAGGATTACCCCTTGCTTGGCACAGGGCCGGGAACCTATGCAACGGTGTTCACGCAGTACCAGCCGCCCGGACGCGGGGCAAGATACTACTATGCGCACAACGACTACCTTCAGGTCATTGCAGACATCGGGCTTCCCGTGGTCGTCCTGATCGTCTGGATGGGGATAGCGGTTTATCGAAAAGCATTGCGAAAACTACGAAACGAGAGTCGACTCGTACGCGGCATCACCTTGGGTGCTCTCGCAGGGATAACGGCTATTCTGGTCCATTCGTTCGGGGATTTCAATTTGCACATCCCCGCCAATGCGATCCTCTTTACAGTCCTTGCGGCCCTGGCCGTAGCCCCGCTCCCTTCGCACGATTAAGAATCTCTGAAGAGCATTGATGCCCTTTTTCCCCTGCTGCGAGACTTTTTACAAATGCCCCTATTGGCCGGTCTCTGCGTCTCCGGTCTCACGCAGGCGGGCGGGTGAGAGGATCCTTCTTTCCACGCAGCGCCCAGAGCCCACAGCGAGGCATTGTCAGAGATCATTGAAAAATGCTTCCGTCTTCGTCGGGAAAGGTCGGTGGGAGAATATTGTTCGCGCGCAAGCCCGCTCCTACAGGAAGTTCACAAGGATTTCTTCTGTAGGAGCGGCTTTAGCCGCGAACCATCCCGTTCCAGGACAGTCTTCCCCGAGCAAGACGGAGAATTGGGAATGGGGGAACCCGCCCGCAGGGTGGGGACTGAGTCACCCGATAGGGTGCGAAGAAAAAAGGCAATTTTTCAAGGGTTATACTCGGAGCACAGCGAATACATCCCATGGATGTGGTCCCGCCACCATTTGAAGAAGAATCAACCGGGACGGGCGGTCCAATTACTGGAGCATGTGGCATTCCGGCATTGACATCCTTTGGCGCTGTGTTACACTGATTATGTGCTGCACGGGAGTTGTTTATGGCAAATCTCACGATTACTGTTGATGAAAATGCATTGAAGAGGGCCCGCATCCGGGCGCTGGAGCAAGGGACGTCGGTAAATGCAGTGCTGCGGGATTTTCTGGAGTCCTATGCCGGGGCCCAGCGTGTCCATAGGAATGCCGTGAGTGAGATCCTGACGCTTTCCAGGGAGGCCCGGTCTCGACGGGGAGGGCGAACTTGGTCCCGCGACGAACTCCACGAGCGGCGTTGATGAGAGTCTTTTTCGACACAAACATTCTGGTTTATCTTTACGATGCGGACGCGCCCGATAGGAAAGAGCGCGCGTCCGAGATATTTGAGACCGAGGCGTCTGCCGGCCGTGCGGTTTTTAGCACCCAGGTAATCCAAGAGTTTTATGTTACTGTCACGCGCAAGCTTGCTGTGCCCCTGAATCCCAAATCCGCAGAAGACATTGTTAGAAATCTGTCTGTTTTGCCCTTGGTACAAATTGATGCGGAAATGATCCTCTCCGCGATCGGCAGGAGTCGCCGCTTGCAGCTGTCCTTCTGGGACGCGCTAATTGTGGAAGCCGCGTTGGCCGGGGGCGCAGAACGGCTGCTTTCCGAGGACCTGCAGCATGGCC
>CAYVUX010000017.1:0-16975 GCA_964455075.1 uncultured Desulfobacteraceae bacterium
GGCCGAAGATGGCCCGAAGCTGAGATGGGAAAATGGGAAGTTATTTTTGAGTGACCCCTCAGGCTTTGCCCAATTCCTGTTTTGGAACAAGGTCTCCCCCGCTTTGCCCCGGCCGGGTGCGGGTGCTTCGAGGCGCGCCCTGATGCCTTGCTCACAAAAGGAGCGTTGTTTGTTGAATATGAAAAATCCTCTCCATTCCCGCCCTGCCCTCGTTCTTCTTATTCTGGGCCTGCTTCTCCCGGCACTCCTGGCGGCGCCCTCGCTCACGCGGGCTCTTACCGCTGAAGAAGAAACGGAACTCGGAAAGGAGTTCCTTACAACGGTCCGCCAGCATTTTGAATTCATCGAAGATGAATTCGCCCAGCAATATATTGAGGATCTGGGGAAATACCTCGTTGGATTCATGGAGGACAAATTGTTTCCCCTTCATTTTTATATTCTCAAGGATGCCAGCAGGAATGCCTTTGCAGCCCCGGGCGGCCACATCTTCGTCTTCTCGGGCCTTGTTCAGGCCCTTGAGAATGTGGACCAACTGGCAGCGGTAATGACCCACGAGATGGCACACGTTTCCGCCAGGCACCTTGCACAGAGGATTAGTCAAAGCAAGAAAATCGGCCTCGCAACCCTGGCAGGTATTCTAATCGGTGCTCTTATCGGCGGCCCTGCCGCGGAGGCCATCATTACCGGATCCGTCGCCGCAGGCATACAGACACAGCTCCACTACAGCCGAAATGACGAACGCCAAGCGGATCAGCTTGGCTTCAAATACATGGAAGCCAGCGGGTTCAGTCCGGACGCCCTGATAGGCGCCCTCACAGTAATCCAAAAGGACAACTGGCTCGGGACCGACAAAATCCCCGCCTACCTGCTAACCCATCCCACCGGCCCGGAAAGGATGTCCAATCTGGACAGCCTGCTCGAAAGATACCAAACCAAAGCCCAGGAAAATCAAGCAGCCGAATTCAGGTCGCTTTTCCCGTTTTTTCAAGCATCGGTCATGATCGGGACCTCCGACCGGAAACACGTCGAAAGGACGTTCCGCACCGAGTTGGAAACCCACCCCTCATCCCCGAGCGCCCACTTTGGGTTGGGTCTCCTGTATAAGGATGCGGGCGAATACGGAGCTGCTGCAGGGCATCTTCGAGAAGCCCTGGAGGAGAAACCGGATTTTGTCCCGATTCTCCTAAGCTTGGGGGAAACATACCAGAGAGACGGAAAAAACCAACAAGCCATAACCGTGCTGGAAAAGGCCCTCAAGAAAAACGCAGGAAACGAGACCGCCCTGTACCACCTTGCACTGTGCTATGAAAGTCTAGAGAACTACGAAAAGGCCATTCGTCTCTTTGAGCGGCTGGCGGCATACAAGCCCGTTAGAGATGAGGTATATTATCACTTGGGACTATGTTTCGGCCGCCTCGACAGGCTCGGCTACGCCCATTACAACTTCGGGATCTATTTCAAGAAAAAGGGGCAACAGGAAAAGGCGAGATTTCACTTCAACAAGGCCGAGTCAGTGGCCGGAGACGACGCAGAGCTCAAGAGGAAGATTAAGGAGCACGCACAAGGGTCTGGATGATCCCGAAGACCGCTCGAACGCTTTTCCCTTACTCCCGATTCTCCCCCCCCCATGCGCACCCGAGATATGGAGAAGCCGCGTCCGGGTTCTTCAACGCTCGGAAAGCGTACCGCCTTGTGCGGCTCAATCCGCTCCGCCGCGCCCGGGCATCGGCAGCCGCAAGTATTTCCTGGCCTCCTCGTGGCCCTCTTGGGCGGCGCTCTTCAAGTCCATCATGGCTCTTTCTTCCAACCCTTTTGAGAGATATGCAACTCCACGATTGTAATAGAGATCTCCATCGTCGGAATTCAATTTCAGGGCCGCGGTATAGTCTCTGATGGCTTCGTCGAACTTGCCCATTTCGTAACGGACGTTTCCCATGTTGCAATATGCATCTACGGCGTCCGGATTCAGCGCCAGAGTCTTTTCAAAATCAGCCAGAGCCTTCTCATAATCCTTGATCTTCACATAGATAAGTCCCCGATTATAGAGAGCGTCTTCGTGCTTTGCGTCAAGCTCAATGGCCCTGGAATAGTCTTTCAGGGCCAGTTCTACGTCCCCCTTGGAGCCATACACGCATCCACGGTTATAGAATGCGTCCGCGTCCGTCGCATCCTCCCGGATAAATGCGTTGAGGCGTTGAATTTCCCGCTTGTATTCGGCATCCTGGTCTTCTCTCGCTACCGCCTCGCCGGGTTTCTCGGCTGACTGGTCTTGAGCCCACGCCCGGGGCGCACCGGTACCCCCCATGGATGCGGCCAGCAATAGCAGGCACAAAAGCACAGACGGCAGGGACTCCTTGATCCATGTTCCGTTGAGTTCACGATTTGCCTTGTGCATCTTTGCCCTCCTGATTGTCGTTGATGTCACCATTGTTCAGGGCCTCAAGATATGCCTGGCGATTCGCAATAAATCCTGCGTAGAATCTGTAGCTGGAAGTCTCTTCATATTCGATTTCCTGGATCGGGACATAATCAAAACTAAGGATCTGCGCAGCCGGATAGCTCAGAATTATCGGGGAGTGCGTGGAAATGATAAATTGCACGTCTCCACTCCTCGTTTGACGGTATAGAAGCTTTAAGAACGCCAGTTGATTGGAAGGAGAAAGAGCGGCTTCGGGTTCGTCGAACAGGTAGAGCCCGTCAATCCGGCACCGGTGCTCAAAAAAGGAAAGGAACGACTCTCCGTGGGATTTCTGATGCAAAGACTTGCCTCCGTAGTATTTCAACATTCCCGCATCGGACATGATCATGTCGTCCACGTTGCATGCATAATTGAAAAAATTCTCGGCTCGGAAAAGGAAGCCTTTCCTGATGCCTCCGGGCTCCCTTGAGCCACGAAGGTCCAGAAAATCGTACAATCGGGTTTCAAAGGGATTGCGATGGAGAATATGGGTCTTCTCTCCGCCCCACACCGTCAATCCGAATTTTCTGGCCAGCGCCTCAAGGAAGGTGGACTTTCCCGTTCCATTTTCCCCAACAAGAAATACGACAGGGCTTCTAAAATGAATGATACGGCTGCCCCGAAGAGGCTTTACATTAAATGGATACTTGTCATCCCGAGGAAAATGCTTGCTGTGGATCTGGACCGTGTCAATATACATGGCAATCTCAGGTCACCGTTGGTACTCCACGCAGGAATTCGGCGGGGGGGCGCGGCACGGCAAACGCTTCACCGCGTCTGCCTCTCCTCCATTGACTGCATCCGGGTCGCCACAACTACTTTATTATACCAGAAAACCCTCTTCTTTCCAAATATTACCGGAGGTAGTCCTGCCTCACCGGGGAAAACACCTCCACAAGGAGGGCATCTTCCAGAATCTCGGCCGAGTGCAACTCGTCACCGGATATGCACCAGGCATCTCCCGGTTCCAGCTCACACGTCCCCTGCTCGGTGTTGAGCGTCATCTTCCCTTCCACGAGATAGCCTGTCTGTTCATGGGGGTGCTTATGCCAGGGGATCATACCGCCCTTTCCGACCCTGAATTCGCACAACAGCGTCCTTTGCCCATGGACAAGGGCCTTCATGAGAACTCCTTCCTTGAGTTCCTTATATCCATCTTGGTCTTTCTTTGAGAACATGAAAAACTCCGCTTCTACGTTCCCAGGGGACCCGGGATCGAAATGGGGTTTCTTTGCCTATGGAATGCGCATCAAAAAAGGTTGTCGGCACTTATGAGTTGCCGATTCAGAAACGCGGCTGCCTGAAGCGGATTCCGAGATCAACGGATTGCGAGGAGATTTTACTGTAATATATTGAAACAACCAACAATCGACAAAAAAACGGCAACCCGGGGACCCGCCCGAAGGATGGGAGCCGAAGAGCCCCGGAGAGCACGAAGAAAAAGAAGGCTTCATGGACGGAATCAAGCTGAAGGCTTCAGGCGGCCGCTACGATACCAACGCTCAAGCAATTGGATCATCTCTTGATCTGCCGGAGCGAACCTGAACCCCTGGAGTTCATCGGGATGAACCCAACGGATCTCCTGCCGCTCATTGGCCATGGCCTCTCCGGTTAACCCCCCGCATTGAAAAAAATGGAGGCAAACCCGTTTGGAGCCGTAGTCGTGGTGAACTGTCAGAACCGGGGATTCGGGCCTGACCCGGAGGGCCAACTCTTCCCTGATCTCCCTCTCCAGACAGTCCTCCAGGGTCTCGCCATTTTCCTGCTTGCCTCCCGGAAATTCCCAGAATCCTTCAAGATGACGTCCTTTCGGCCGTCGTGTGATCAAGACCCGCCCCTCCTTCCAGATAAGACCCGCTGCGACATGAACGAGGGGGATCTTATTCATCATTTGCCCTTTTCCTTCACCGTTTCGAGCCTCAACCTGAGATACGCCTCTTCGGCTTCCTGTTGACCCGGAGAAATCTCAATAACCCGCTTATAGAGACCCAGCGCCTCATCGATCCGGCCCAACTTTTCCTGAAGCCTCGCCAACTGAAGCATCATTTGAATATCCCCCTGTTTTTCCTCGATGACCTTTTTCATCTGGTCAACTGCGGAATCCTCCATCCCGTCCTTGAGATATGCAAAGATCAGATACTCCCTGAGCTCCAACGCATCCGGATTCTTTTTGAGGCCCTTCTCCATCAGGGCCCTTATCTCCTCGTGCTTCCCCTGAGCCCTGTACCGGCGGAACAGATATCGATAAATCTCCAGATCCCCGGGTTTGTGCTCCAGAAGGGCCTTGGCCTCTTCAACCGCCTTTTGCTCCTTCCCTTTCTGTCTGTAGATGTCAAACAGGATCTCATGGGCCGAGGTGTCCTCAGGGTGCAATCCAGCATACTCTTCCATATGGGACAGACTTTCTTCCAGGCGATCCTCCCCGTATTCCAAGACGCCCAGGTTGTACAAAACCGTATCGTTTTTCGGATCCGCCTCCAGGATTCGCCTGTACGTCTGCCCGAGCTCCTCTGTATTGTCTTCCTGCTCATAAATCTTTGCCATAAGCAGCAGGGCTTCCATATTTTTCGGATCTTTTGCAAGAACTTCGCGCAGGAGCGATTCAGCCTCCCTTGATTTCCCTCCGTCCATGTACCTTCGTGCAAGCCGAATTCGATCGTCCAGCGCTTTCGGCTGTAGGGCCAGGGCTTTTCCCAAAAATTCATTCGCCTTTTCCACCTGGCGGGTTGACTCGTAAAGATGGTACAGATTGTAATAGAGGTTCGGGTCGCCCTTCTCCAATTCAACGGCTTTCAAATAAAAGGAAATTGCTTTCTCGAACTGCTTTTGTTCAGCGCAAAGAAATCCCAGCTTTTCGTAGACAGGCAGCTTGGCTTTCCCCTCCAGGTGCTTCAGCAGGGCCTCGTAATGCCGAACGGCCTCGCCTTTGCGGCCCGTATCCTCCAAGATCCGGGCGAGCCTTTCCCGGAGATCACGATCGTCGGGGTCCAGTCCGACAAGCTCCTTCAGAACGGCAACAACGTTTTCGCGATCCTTCAAGGCGGAATAGATTTCGAGGAGTTCGAGAAGGACCTTCCGGTTTCCTTTCTTTTCCTCCGTCTTCTCGAGGATCTCGGCCGCTCTTTTCCATCGGCCCAGGGCTTTGTATTCATCGATGAGCCTGCGCTTGACGCTCTTGCTTTCGGGAAATAAGCGATAGGCCTCCTCCAGAACCTCAACCCGCTTTTGAGCGTCAATGGTCCGATTCACCTTGTCCAACCAGTCTTCCAGATAGGGTTGAATCTCAAGGTCGACGTATCCGAGGGTTCTGGTTTTGTGCTTGATGAATACGCGGAAGGAGTGAAAATCGAAAATCCCGTCCTCTCCCAGCAGCTCAGACAGGGGAAGTTCCTGATACCGGAGAGCATTTACATCGAATCCCATGGAAGCGAGTCGAACTCCCCGATTAAAGAAGGCATCCGTGGAGATTTCAAGGATCCTGACCCTGTCTCTCGGATGGAGCTTCAACGTCTCCTCGTGAAGAAGCTTCCTCGGCTCGCCATTTACGCTTACGAGCACCGACTCGAATTGAGGGGGTTGCTTATCCGCCTTTTCCCATAGCCAATAAGCAGCTCCGGCCGCCGCGATCACCACCACAGCGATCAGCCACAGTTTCAACGAACCGGATTTCGCTCTTTTAGGTCTCCGATTTGTCAACGGGACGAACTCGAACGTTTTGAAGACGGTTCTCGGGGCCCCCGGCTTCAATAAGGGCAGCGGGGACCCCACACCGCACGGTGCTTGATTGACCCCCGGGCTGATTCAACTCCTGTCTCGAAGCAGTCCGTTTGAAGAATTTTTGAGTCAATCTTCGGAATTCTTTGGGCAACTCAGTGGATACGTCTCCCGGTCGTTCCTCGAAGACGCTCAACGTGACACCGGCGGAGGCTGCATTAGGGGACTTGCCGTGATTCAACTGTCATTTCCGGACGGCAACCCTTTTTTGACCTTGTTGCTCACAGAGGTCCCTGTCTCCCAGATCAAGAGGACCGGGCTTGCCACAAAAATCGATGAATAGGTGCCCACGATGACTCCGATCATGATGGCGAAAGCAAAGTCGTGAATCACTCCGCCTCCCATGAGAAACAAGGCCAGGATAACAATCAACGTGGTGCTCGATGTCAGTATTGTCCGACTGAGGGTTTCGTTAATACTGGAGTTCATCACCTCTCTGAAAGGCCGCCTTCGAAAGCGCCTTACATTTTCACGTATCCTGTCGAACACAATGATCGTATCATTGAGCGAATAGCCTACGATAGTCAGAAAAGCTGCTATGATGGAAAGGGAAATTTCACGGTCTGTGAGAGCAAAAGCTCCCAAGGTAATCGTGACATCGTGAATCAGGGCGATAATGGCACCGAGTGCGTATTTCAATTTCAAGAACCAGCAAAGTCCCAAGGTGACCACCAAAGCAACAAGAATGAGCCAGGTAATGCTCAGGCCCAGAATGGAACAAGCATACACGGCCAAGGCCAGAGAGAGCGCCATCACGATGCTCATCAACCACTTCAACTCAAAGCGGCCCGAAATGTATATGGCGATAAAAAGGATCGCATAAAAAATGGCGAAAAGGGCCTTTTGCCGCAGGCCCTCTCCCACCTTCGGCCCAACCATCTCCACCCGTCGTAATTCTACGCCTTCTTCAAACGCCTGGCTAAGGGCGGCTCGTACTTTTTCGCCGAGGCCGGTCGATTCCACATTCGTTTCACGGATTCTGATCAGGTACTCTGTTTCTTCCTCCTGCCCGAACCCTTGGATGATACTGTCCTGGAGAGAGACCGGCTTCAGAGCATTTCTAATTTCCGCGGGGCTCCTTTCCTGACTCAGTCTAACCTGGATGAGCACTCCTCCGGAGAAGTCCACACCATAGTTCGGCCCTCCTCGCCATATGAGCAGGAAAATCGTAGCGATGATCACGGATGCGGAGAGAACGAAGGCCAATCTACGCTTCCCTATGAAGTCAATGTTAATACCGGGCTTAATAAATTCCATCTGAACACTCCAGTTTTTGTTTTACTTCCCGAGAAACTCCTGATCTGCAGGAGGCCGTCGAAAAACGCCCGTTCGTTGCGCTTCGCTCACCCTTCTTTGCTTCGGCTCACGTTTGTGCACTGTTGATTTCCGGAATTCCGCATCCTTTGTATCTCGACATTTTCGAACCGGTTCAAAAACTCCGGCACTTCGGCAGGCACCCGGATCCTCGGTTTGCACAGCAAATCATCTTATTGCCCAGTCTCCATACCGGGCCGCTCTTTCCGGACCTTGACCAAAATTGAACGTGTTTCAAAGGTCTCGGGATGCGACGGCGGCGAGGACTCAGATGGAGATCTTTTTGATCCCCCGCTTCACATGCAGATAGTCAAAAATAATCCGCGTAACAAAAATGGCCGTAAATAGACTCGATACAATGCCTATACTCAGTGTGACAGCAAAACCCCGTACGGGCCCCGTTCCGAACTGAAACAACACAAGGGCGGCAATCAGGGTCGTAACCTGGGCGTCGAGAATGGTGACCACGGCCTTCCCGTAACCGCCTTCAATGCAAGCCCGGGTCGTCTTCCCAAGCCTAAGTTCTTCCCGAATCCGCTCAAAAATCAATACATTGGCATCCACACACATGCCTATGGTAAGGATAATGCCTGCAATACCCGGAAGGGTGAGGGTGGCTCCGAAAAACGCCAGCCCGGCCATGACGAAGAGTAGGTTCAGGAACAGAGCGGTATCCGCGATCAATCCGGCGAATCCATAGTAAACCACCATGAATACCACGACGATCAAGCCGCCGATCAGCATGGACTTAAAACCTTTCTCAATCGAATCCCTGCCAAGAGAGGGTCCTACCGTCCGCTCTTCAATAATATCGACCGGTGCGGGGAGGGCGCCCGCCCGCAGTACAATCGCTAAATCACGGGCCTCATCCGTCGTAAACCTCCCCGTGATTTGAGCCCGTCCTCCGCTGATCTTGTCCTGGATCACAGGGGCCGAATACACTTTGTTGTCAAGGATAATCGCAAGCCGCTTCTTGATGTTCTGCTCCGTGATCTGCTCAAAAAGCCTCGCCCCCCGTGCATCAAAGGACAACGAAACATACGGCTCGTTGAACCTGCTGTCGATCTGCACGCGGGCATCCGTGATGTACTCGCCGGTAAGAAGGGTCCGTCTCTTCAAAAGAAAGGGAACCTTCCGCATCCTCCCGGTCTGCGGATCAATGGCCTCCTGGTAAAGGATTTCGCTCCCCGGAGGAACGTTTCCCTCCAAGGCATTCTGAAGGTTGTGTTCCTCATCGACCAGTTTGAACTCGAGCTGCGCCGTTTTCCCGATAAGCTCTATGGCCCGCTGGGGGTCTTTGACCCCCGGGAGTTGAACCAGGATCCTGCTTTCCTCCTGAGGCCGGATATCCGGTTCCGTCACCCCGAACTGGTCGATCCTGTTTCGAATCGTCTGAAGAGCCTGGTCCACGGCCAAACGCCTGATACGCTTTTCGGCCTGGTCGCTCAAAACCAACCGGTACGTCGGGTGTTCCTCCTCGACGCCCACCCGCTTGACTTCAAAGTCCGGGTAGTTGGCCTCCGCTATCTCGCCGAAAGCCTCTCCGTCTTCCTCCCTCATCAGCGTGGCGATCACCCGGTCCGAACCCTGCCTCTTGAGCTCCATGTACCGAAGCCTGCTTTCACGCAGGTCCATTTTGAGTTCCTCAACCGTGCGTTCGAGGTGGCTCTCTACGGCTTTGGAAGCTTTTACATCAAGCACAAGATGCATGCCTCCCTGGAGGTCGAGGCCCAGCTGAATCTTGTCGTCCGGCAGGACATTGGACCACCAGCCGGGGAGGTCCCCGGTAAGAGACGGGGTCAGGTAGACAAAAGATGCCAGAACCACAAACAAGACGGCTGCACTGCGCCAACCTAAGCTCTTTGCCACTTCTTTCTCCTTAACACGCTTATCTCACGGGCGGGAAATCCCGGCTGTCCAATATCAATCATCGAATTCCCAGGGATCCGGTCCTGTGGGAATATGCAGAACTCTTAGGAGCTCACGGCCAAAGGGGCCTTCCCTTTCCTTGCCCTCGATCCGCCTAAGGGCTCACTCAAAAATAAATTCACAGAATTGACGCTCAGATTTGGGTCGGATTTGGTCGTCGCGATTGAGTGAAGCCACAGGAATAGTTAACTATTTCGAGGACTTCACGATTGAGCGGCGGCCGAAGATCGCCCGAAGCTGAGATGGGAAAATGGGAAGTTATTTTTGAGTGAGCCCTAAGGCGAAAGCATATTTAAAAAGTATCGCCTCCGGCGGCCTGTTGAAAACCGGGTAACAGAGGTCTCTCTCGCCTCTATATTCGGGCTCCTTCCCCCTCGGGGACTTTTCAAGAGAAGCCGTCAACTGGAACCAGCAGAGGCACCCCGGCTCAGTATTCCTGCGATGGACCCCCTGGACACCTTGACCCTCACTTTGGGGGCGATCTCCATGGTCACCGCCTCATCGGTCAAACCGGTGATCACTCCGTGTAGGCCTCCCGAACTGACCACTCTGTCCCCCTTCTTCAGCGATCCGAGAAGCTGTTTGTGTTGTTTGGCCTTTTTTTGCTGAGGCCGGATTAAAAGAAAATAGAAAATCGCAAACATGAGGATAAGGGGTATAAATGCCCCAAACCCTCCGCCACCTTCCGCGCCTCCGCCGCCGGCGCCTCCCATGGCATAGGCCAAAAAATTCATGTGCATAACCTCCTTCTTTTATTTCGTTTCCTTCGATAAATAAGCGGTTCCTTCTTTCTGCCGCCTTTCCTCATAGAACCTCCGCCTGAACGCATAAAGCCTGTCCTGTTTGACAGCCTCCCTGATTTGAAACATCAGTCGCGAATAATAGGCAATATTGTGAATCGTATTCAACCTGTACGCCAAGAGCTCCCTTGCCACATACAAATGCCTCAGATAGGCACGCGAGAACCGTCTACAAGTATAGCAGGAACATGTTTCATCAATGGGTCTCTGGTCCTCCATGAACCGGGCGTTCTTGATGTTCAGTTTCCCGCGGGGTGTGAACAGGGTACCGTTTCTGGCATTTCTGGTCGGCATGACGCAATCAAACAAATCCACGCCGAGCACCGCCGCTTCGACGATGTCTTCCGGGGTCCCCACCCCCATCAGGTATACGGGCTTTTCGTCCGGAAGGTAAGGGCGCGCATGTTCAATAACACGCAACCTCACCTCGGGCTCTTCCCCCACTGAAAGGCCCCCAAGCGCATACCCGTCAAAATTCATTTCAATCAGGTCTCCGGCGCTTCTCTTCCTCAGCTCGGGAACCGTCCCCCCTTGAACAATAGCGAAGAGTGCCTGGTGCTCCCCTTTCCGGACCAGGCACCTGCGCGCCCATTCCGTCGTCCTCTCCACAGCGTCCAGCACATGCCGGTATTCCGACGGGTAAGGTACGCATTCATCGAATGCCATGGCAATGTCCGCACCCAGGGCCTGCTGGATTTCCATGGCCTTTTCCGGCCCCAGGAAATGCCTGCTTCCGTCCAGGTGGGATTGAAACCACACCCCCTCGTCGGAAACCGTCCTCAAGCGCGAAAGGCTGTAGACCTGAAACCCCCCGCTGTCCGTGAGAATCGTCCCGGGCCACGCCATGAATTTGTGGAGGCCCCCCAAACGTTCGATGAGCTTGTGCCCGGGCCGGAGGTAAAGGTGATAAGTATTCGCCAGGACGACACTCGCACCAGCCTCCGCAAGGTCCTCCGGGCACACGGCCTTCACCGAGCCTTGCGTCCCTACGGGCATGAAGGCCGGGGTTTCGAACTCGCCGTGAGGAGTCCGGACACTTGCGGCCCTGGCTCCGCATTCTGTGGACCTTCGAACAACCGAAAAAATCAATTGCGCCTACATTCCAAAGATCAAACCCCTCCACGGAGAGAGGGAGCCGTCTCTTTAAACGATCAGCATCGCATCCCCGTAGCTGAAAAAACGGTATCGCTTTTCGATCGCCCACCGGTAAGCCTGCTGCACGCAATCCAAACCCGCAAAAGCGGCCACCAAAAAGAGCAGCGAGCTTCTCGGAAGATGAAAGTTGGTGATCAAGGCATCCACCACCCTGAAAGAAAAGCCGGGGGTGATAAGAAGTCCTGTCTCACCCCGGCCGGGCCGGATCCCGTCCGTGGTAGCGGCCGTTTCCAGGGCCCGTACGACGGTGGTTCCTACAGCGACGGCCCTCCCGCCGTTTTTTCGCGTCTCATTCACCAACGCTGAAACATCCGGAGGGATATCGTAGGGCTCTTCTCCCAAATCATGCCCTCGAATGTCCTTGGTGCGAACGGGTCGAAACGTTCCGTTTCCCGTATGGAGCGTCAGGGATGCGACGGCGATCCCTGCCCTTTCAAGCCGGACAATCAGCTCATCGGTGAAGTGAAGTCCGGCCGTCGGAGCGGCCACAGCCCCCTTCCTTTCAGAGAAAATGGTCTGATACCTTTCCCTGTCAATCAGGCTGCGTCGGTCCTTTTCCTTCCTCCGGATATACGGAGGCAACGGCATCTGCCCGTCTTCCTCCAGCACAGCATCAATTTCACGACTTCCCGCGAAGCGGATCCTCACAACGCCGTCCTCGAGTACCTCGGTGATCGTTCCCGACATCCCCGACCCAAAAAAGAGCGGGGTCCCCACCTTGGGCCCCTTGGACGATTTCAACAGGCATTTACGCACTTGACGGGCCTGAGGTTCCGTATCCGGATGTTCCAGAACCAGAATCTCGGCGCGCCCCCCGCTGCCTTTTCTGCCGAAAAGCCTTGCAGGAACCACCCTGGTGTTGTTCACCACCAGGAGGTCGCCCGGCCGGAGAAGCCTTGGAAGATCGTAGAAGTGATAGTCCGAAAAAGACCGCGTTTCCCGATCTACGAGCAACAAGCGAGACCTGTCGCGTTTCGAAACCGGAACTTGTGCAATCAGTTCCGACGGCAAATCAAAATCATATCGATCTACATCATAAGCCGAAGAATTTAAGCCCGTAAATTTATCCAAGATCCTCTGCAAAGTCAAACGAATTCATTCTCGAAACAAATACGCGATGACAAGCCCCAGGGCCATTGCAACCAAACCCATCGTCCTGAGGTGCGCGTCCGGAACCTGCTGAACCATGGACATCCACTTCTTCATTTTATGGGGGAACGCAAAGTACGGCAGTCCCTCCACAACCAGCACGAGACCCAGAAGACAGATGAGAAGCTTCATATTCCGCCCAATCCACCAACACCAACACCCGGACTTCTTTGTCCTCCCCGGCCGCACCGAATTCGCAGCTCCATGGACGTTCTGCCTCCTTTTCCGCCCAAAACCCGGGCCTGCGATGAGCCGTCCAGCCCCGAGAGTACGGTTGAGCTCCCGAATTCCATCTCAGAACCCCTTTCGACGACCGCCTTTTCACGCCTTCAAAAACGACCATGTTCGGAGACGGACTTCCCGAATTCGCGCGAAAGCATGATATCCTTGCGCTCCACCCCTGTCAACCGAATGGAACCGGAGTCTCCGGGGAGCCCACGACCCGGGGGAAATTCAGCAGGTGGTCTCGCCTTCTATCCGAGGGCCTTTGAACAATTACATGGGGCTTGATCTGTCGGAAAAGATCGGGTAGCTTTTTGTTGTGGAGCATACGCAATGCCCATCCGGAAAAGAGGATTTTTGGGCAAGTCCAAGCAGGTGAGGGAATTGCGCGGAGCGCGTGCCCTGCACCATACACGGAGATTCCAAAGATGCACACAGAAATTGCCCAAAAAAGCCGTTTCTGCATGGAAGCCAAGTAGCAAATCCAGCCCCATGCACATAAGCCCCACAAATGTAACCATAGATCCGGCGGCTCTCGTTCATAACCTGCAACAAATCAGGCTTCTTGTCGGCCGATCCTGCAAGGTCATGGGCGTGGTCAAGTCGGACGCCTACGGGCACGGCCTGGTGCCGACATCCCGCACCCTCGAACAATGCCGAATCGACTGCCTCGGTGTGGGAGGCCTCGAGGAAGCCTTGGAATTGAGAAAAAGGGGCATCCACACGCCGGTGGTGCTTCTCGCCGGCATATCCACCGGCGAAGCATGTGATGAACTGGTTGAAAACGAATTGATCCCGGTTGTTTTTGATCTCTCAGCGGCTGAAGGCTTGAACCGGGTGGCGCGAAAGCAAAACAAAAGGGCGACCGTTTACCTCAAGGTGGACACCGGCATGGGGCGGCTTGGGATCCTCCCGGGAGAACTCGGGAATTTTTTGGATCGCGTTTCGACCATGAAGAACCTTTTCCTCCAGGGGCTGATGAGTCATCTGTCCTCGGCCGATGAGTCCGACAGGGATTTTACGGTCAAGCAAATTCGACGGTTCACCCATGCCTTAGAAGAGGGCAGATCCCGGGGCTTTGCCCTGCCGACAAACCATTTGGCCAACAGTGCAGGCATCATGCGATTCCAGAATTCCCACTTTGAAATGGTAAGACCGGGGATTATGTTATACGGAGGGCTGCCCAATCCAGGCTTCCAGGCACGCATCAGGCTGAAGCCGGCCATGCGCTTCGCTTGCAGGGTGCTTCAATTGAAAACACTGCCTGCACACAGCCCGGTCGGTTACGGCAGGACCTACCAAACGGTTGGGCCTCGCACGGTTGCCGTGTTGTCCGCCGGCTACGGAAACGGTTTGCCCAGAACGATATCGAATCACGGGAACGTCTTGATCGGCGGCGTCCGGGCGCCGATTCTGGGGCGAATCAGTATGAACTTGACCGTATGTGATGTCACCGGTATTGAGCATGTCAAGCCCGGGGACGAAGCGGTATTCCTCGGTGAGCAGGAAGGAGACCGCATTTCAGGAGACGAATTGGCCGGCTGGGCGGGCACCATTTCCTATGAGGTTTTTTGCTCACTGGGCCGGAGCAACAGAAGGAATTACCATTGATGAAGAAAAGACTCCGAATCGCCATTCAGACAACCCTGAAAAAATGCTTCGACCAGGGCGCCCTCGTGGAGACTTCCATTCCGGATTACGTTATCGAAGTCCCCAAGAATCCTGATCACGGGCACTTCGCAAGCAATATCGCCTTGACCCTGGCTTCGAGCCAGAAACGACCTCCTATGCAAATCGCCTCAATTGTCCTCGAACGTCTCAGTAATCACCAGGACCTCATTGAAACGGCGGACATTGCAAAGCCCGGGTTCATAAATTTTCGAATCAAGACCGATCGGTGGCATGATATCCTGTCGGACATCCTCAACCTCGGGGAAGGCTACGGCCGAAACGATCTCGGCCGTGGACAGCGCATCCTGGTGGAATTTGTGAGCGCAAATCCCACGGGTCCCCTGCACCTGGGTCACGGGCGGGGGGCCGCCCTGGGAGATACATTGTGCAGGACGCTCGCCTTTTGTGGCTATGAGATTGCACGGGAATTCTATGTCAATGACGCGGGCTACCAGATCAGACTTCTCGGTCAATCGGTATACAGCCGCTTCCGACAAATGGAAGACCCCGACTATCCGTTTCCGGAAGACGGTTATCACGGAGATTATATTTTGGCACTGGCCCGCGACCTGGCGAGGGAAAAGGACATCAACGCCATGAGCGAAGAAGACGCCATTGAATTCTGCGCCGAAAGAGGGAAGGAATTCATGCTGCAGGATATTCGCCAGGACTTGGCCCGCTTCCGCACGGAATTCGATGTCTGGTGCAGCGAGATGGAAATGCATCTCTCGGGGAGACTCCAGGCCGCTTTGGACGCATTCCAGAGCCGCGGCCATCTTTATGAAAAGGACGGGGCCGTTTGGATCAGGACTTCCCGGTTCGGCGACGACAAAGACCGCGTAATCCAAAAAACGGACGGCCAGTACACGTACTTTGCATCGGACATCGCCTATCATCTCCAGAAAAAGGAGCGGGGGTTCACCAAGGCGGTCAACCTGTGGGGAGCCGACCATCACGGCTATATACCAAGGATCCAGGCCGCCTTGCAGGCGAACGATGTTCCCTCGGACTGGCTTTCCGTCATGCTGATCCAGCTCGTGAAATTATGGAAAGGCGGACGGGAGTTCAAGATGTCAAAGCGTGCAGGCTCCTATGTGACGCTTCAGGAACTCATGGACGAGGTGGGAGTGGATGCCGTGAGGTTTGTTTTCCTGGCCAAACATCACAATACCCCCCTTGACTTTGACATCGACCTTGTCAAGAAACAGGACAGCGAGAATCCGGTTTACTATGTCCAGTACGCGCATGCACGGCTCTCAAGTGTATTCAGAAAAGCCGCCGAACAGGGAATTGTGATGGAAGAGCCCGACAGACCTGTCTTTCAAAGGCTCGTGCTGAACGAGGAATTGGGGCTGATACGTCTCATGGCGGAATTCCCGCCCCTCCTGGAGGACATCGCCCGGAGCCTGGAGCCGCATCGTTTGACCTATTATCTTACTGAACTTGCGGGTATTTTTCACAGATACTTCAATCTTGGGAACAAACTCCCCGAACATCGCATTATGTCCTCGGACCCTGAGCTCACTCAGGCGAGGCTGCTCCTTGCAAAAGCCATTCGGCTTGTGCTGGCCAATGGTCTCCATCTCCTGGGCGTTAGCGCTCCGGAGAGAATGTGACGAGGATACCAACGAATGCCCTCCGCGAAAAAGCCCCGCAACAAAGGGGCAAATTACCGCTTTGAATTCACTCCAAGGCGCCTGGTTCTTTTTTGCCTTGCCGCATTTCTTCTGATGGGCTGGATGTTCGGCTTCGGGATCCTGGTGGGCCGGGGTCTTCTTGCCCCGGATGTCGTCAAATTGCTCGAATCGCCGGCCCGGATTGTGGATATGATCGGAAAGGCGAGCTCGGACGAAATGGATCAAATCGGGCAGGAAAGAGAAGAACCGGACTATAGATTTCCGGAGCTCCTTGTGAACAAAAAGCAACAGCCCGCAGGAATTCCTCATCCTATACAAAAACAAGAAGGGGCACCAACCGGAAGGCAACCGCCGGCCGACAACGCCGAGAAAGACCTGAAAAGGGCTCCTCCCAAAAGCCCGCCGCCTGTCACATCGGAAGAAATCCCGGCCGGAGGATACGCCGTCCAGCTGGCATCCCTGGACAACGGCATCAGGGCAGTTCGAATGGTGGAAGCCTTGTCCTCAAAAGGATACCCGGCTTACTTTCATAAGGCCAAGGTAGGGGACAGGCTGCATTACAGGATCCGATGCGGGCCCTTCAAGACCAGGGAAGCAGCCGAGCGATTTCGAAGCCGAATCACCGATGATTTTAAGGATGCCTGGATCGCCGAAATCAAAAACTGAACCTTCTGTGCGCTCCACGGGGAGACTCTTGACCCGGGAAGCCTTTCGGAATGCCGTCGCGATTGGATGGTTGCAAAAATGCCGGGAGCAGGATAAAAAGCCCTCATCAGGGGGTTCCCTGGTTTTCCGGCCGGGTCGTGTCTCCCGGCGGGCATTTTTGCGTCGTTGATGGTGGCATTGGATTCGTGGCACATCGGGTA
>CAYVUX010000018.1:0-16827 GCA_964455075.1 uncultured Desulfobacteraceae bacterium
CTTTCTTTTTTGAAAAGCCGCAAGACATCCCGAAAGAGATCCTTGAGCAGATTCATGGCTTGATCTTACGTTGCGGGGGCGTGGGCACAAAGCTGGTGAAGGGCAACTTAGAGAATGCCTTTTTGGTCGGCTATGCAATGGACAAAAGCCGGCTGGTGGGAGCATGCGTCCACAAAAGGCCCCCGGAATCCTACCGGAAGAAAATCCAAGTGGCTACCGGCGTTGATTTATCAGGGTATCTGGAGCGAGGGTACACTTCCGTGGACCCGGGGTACCGGAGCCGGGACATCGCGGACGAACTGATAAAGGGACTGATTCGGCGCTCCAGGGGAGAAAAAATTTACGTGACGATCCGGATGGACAATCCCCACCCGCTCCGTCTCACATACAAAAACGGCATGACCCTGGCCGCTACGTTCACGCATCCCATCACGGGCAATGTACTCGGAGTCTTCACCAATAAGGGTCGTCCGGAAGAGCCGGCCCCGGAGGCGTAGGGCCGTAGACTCGCGTCTTTCAGCGGCTCACACCCTGTGAAAGGCGCGTTTAAGTTCCTCCTTGAGGATTTTTCCCATCGTGTTTTTGGGGAGCTCGTTCAAGAAGACAATTTCCTTGGGGCATTTCCAGTCGTGCAGATGCTTCTTGCAGGACTTCTTGACCTCCTCCTCGTTCAGACTCGCTCCGGCTTTGATAACAACGGCCGCCGCTACCTTCTCGCCCCATTTTTCATCCGGCAATCCCACCACGCTGCACTCCTGTACGGCGTCCAGCCGGTTGATTACGGACTCCACCTCTTTGGGGGAGATATTTTCTCCGCCCGAAATAATGATGTGCTTGGTTCTGTCCGTAAGAAAATAATACCCTTCGTCGTCCACGTGCCCCAAGTCCCCGGTCCTGAACCAGCCCTCGTAGAAGGTCTTTTCGGTCTCCTCGGGCTTTCGCCAGTACCCGGGGGTGATCCCCGGTCCCTTCAGCCAGATCTCCCCGGTTTCCCCCGGAGGCAGGTCCGTGCGGGTTTCCGGATCCACGATGCGCACCTCGAGTTCCGGCAAGGGCAATCCAATGGAGCCCGGTTTTCTCTTTCCCCGGACCGGATTGGAGAAATTCATTCCGGTCTCCGACATCCCTTCCCTTTCCACGGGCTCTTTTCCCAAAATCCGCCGAATCCGATCGAAGTCCTTCGGCAGGAGCGGGGCGGAACCCGATGTCCACAGTCGAATGTGCGCCAAATCGGGTGGATTATCTCCCAACCGGTCCATCAATTTATTGTACATGGCGGGGACGGCCATAAACAGGGTGCAGAGCGGACTTGCCGCCTTGCCCCTCAGGACGTCGATAACCACGTCAGGCGAGAATTGGTCCATAAGGACCGCGTGGGCTCCAGCCAAAAGGCAGGTGTGTAGGGCAAAACACAGCCCGTGGACATGAAACAGGGGCAGGGCGTGACACAGTACATCCGATTCCTTGATCTCCCAGATTCGGATGACGTTCCGTGCGTCGTGCAGGAGATTCTGTTGAGTGAGCACCGCTCCTTTGGGCTTTCCCGTCGTCCCGGAGGTGTAAATGATGATGCCGGGGTCGGACGGTTCGAGCGGCACCTTGGGAGCATCCGTCGAGGCGGCCTTGAAGAACTCCAGATCTTCATAAGGTATCCGCCCGGCTGCATTCAAGACAGCCACTCCCGGCCGCGAGGTCTGCACGATCGCCTCATGGGCATCGTCCGATACCAAAACCAGCTTTGGCTCCGCATCGCCCAGAAGGTATTCCATCTCGGATTGCTTGAAACCCGGATTCAAGGGAACTCCGATACCGCCGATCTTCTGAAGCCCGATATGGGCGAGCACAAAAAAAACGGATTTCTCCATGAAAAACGCCACCCTGTCCCCCTTTTCCACCCCGAAGGACCAGAACGTATTCGCCATGCGGTTCGAATGCTCCTCCAACCGGGAGTACGGCAGCACACTCGCCGGTTCTCCTTCGCGAAGAAAGGTCAACGCGGGGTTGTCCCCGCCTTTGGCAATGGCATTGACGAGCGCGTCTCTGAACGTCGCACCTTTCATCATTCCCTCCCATTCATCCATGAAAAGGGGCGCCTCTTTCGCCGCTCCCGGTTTTTCCGGCTGGACCTCACCAGGGTCCGTAGCGGCTTTCCCGAATGGTTTATCCGTTGTCCAAAAAACGGAATGCCGTTCACCGGGCTCCCCGGCCCAAACATGCCGCCTCCCGGGAACTTCTCATGCCACCTGCCCCTGCCTTCGCAGCTCTTCGCCACCGGTGCCGATCACCACCTCCTCCATGGGGATCGTTTTTCCCGAAACCTTGAGCGCCTTTTTCACGATCCACGGGAGTCCCGAACAGCAGGGAACTTCCATGATGAGGGCGGTGATGCTCCGGATGTCCGCCTGGTTAAAGATGTCCACAAATTTGCGGACATATTCGTTCACTTCATCGAATTTGGGGCAGCCCACAAGGACGACTTTTCCCTTGAGATAATCCCTGTGAAAATTCGGACAGGCCACGGGAACGCAATCGGCTGCAACCAGAATATCCGCTCCTTTCAGGAAAGGGGCCGTAGGCGGCACCAGCCGAATCTGGACGGGCCAGTGGGTAAGCTGAGAGTCTTCGGCCGCGCGCTCCCCTGACGAGGCCTTCTCCGCCGACGGAATCCGTGTCTGGATTTGGCTCGAAGGACACCCCGTCATCCTTTCCGGCTCCGCGTTCGCGTCGTTCTCTTTTTCGCGCAGGTAGGCTTCGACGGCTTCTTCGTCGAAATCCTCGGCTTCACGCTCAACGACTGTCAGCGCCCCATTGGGGCATTCCCCGAGACAGGCCCCGAGTCCGTCACAAAACTTCTCGGACACCATTCGGGCCTTCCCGTCCACGATCTCCAGGGCTCCTTCAGCACAGGAAGGGATGCAAACCCCGCAGCCGTCGCACAGTTCATCGTCAATATGAATAATTTTCCTTTTCACTTTCATGATCGCCTCCGGGCGAGCCGGGGAAGGGCCGCGGCGTCCCCGGCTCAAATTTCATCGTCCCCACCCTCGGGCCCGGCGGAACGGATCCTGCCGGCCAGACCGCGCCCCGATTTGGTGAGCAGAGCTCCTTCCGCGGACCCCCGACCCTTTTCCTCAAGGTTTACAATCACGTCGGCGTCGTAAACCGAATTGAACTCCGGACTCTCGCCTTCCTCCCGCGGATGATGATGGCGGGAGACGATCCCGCAGACCTCCTCGATGAGTTCTTTCCGTGCGCCAAGGCCCTCCAGGATCTCCCTCGCCACCGAGGCCCCCATCTCTTCGTGGTGGTCCCAAGCCGACTCTCCGTACTTCTCCTCGGCCGCCTTGATTCCGATGTCGTGCAGATACGCCGCGGGAAGCACCACGGCGAGATTTCCGCCTTCCTCCCTGGCAATCTCTTCCGCGTAGCGGGCTACCCGCATGGCATGGCCGATCCGCTTAAAGTCTCTATGGAGGTACCGCTTCATCTCCACAGCAATGCGGTCCTTAAGCAGGTCCTCCTTTTGTGCGATCAGTTCCGGGGGCAGGTTCCCGATGCATTGTTCGGCGTACTTGCAGTAGGACGCGCAGCCGAAATCCAGGGCCGGATTCAAAAAACGATGGCCGCACTTCTTGCAGATCCGAGTCGTGTCATCCTTGAAGAATTCCACCTCGTTTCCGCATTCCGGGCATCGCGCCTCAAAGATCGCCCCCGGTTTCCAGTACCGGCTGTCCTGTCCGGGACATTTCATGGGGCATCCTCCATTTCGCTGGCCGGCTTCTGGAAAACCCGCATCCACGCATTTTCCGGAAGCCTCAAAAGTTCCTGTTCTCCCCTGGGATCCCGGGCGGTGGTTCCAACACGGGAACCGCCCGGGATCGTTCCTTTTCCCTTTTCCATCACCCCAGAATCGCCTTAAGATCCTCTTCCGGAGTCCCTATGGGCATGATGTTGAAATTCTTCACCAAGACGTCCAGGACGTCGGGCGTGATAAAGGCCGGAAGAGTGGGCCCCAATCGGATGTCTTTTATCCCCAGATGAAGCAGGGTGAGCAGAATCGCACAGGCCTTCTGCTCGTACCAGGACAGAACCATGGAAAGCGGAAGCTCATTGACCCCCACGCCAAACGCCTTTGAAAGCGCCAGGGCGATCTGGACTGCCGAGTATGCATCGTTGCACTGGCCAACATCCAGAAGCCGCGGGATGCCCCCGATGTCACCCAAATCCTTATCAAAGAATCGGAATTTGCCGCAGGCAAGGGTCAAGACCACGGCGTCGTCGGGAACCAGCTCCACGAACCGCGTGTAGTAATTCCGGCCCGGTTTGGCTCCGTCACAGCCCGCCACCAGAAAGAAATGACGAATGGCGCCGTTTTTCACCGCCTCCACGATCTTGTCCGCAACGCCCATTACGGCGTTGTGGCCGAATCCGCACATCACGCTCCTTCCGTTGGTGTCTTCGGGAAAGCCCGGCAGCTCCAGGGCTCTTTTTATGACCGGGGCAAAGTCCTTGTCCCGGATATGACGGACTCCGGGAAAGCCGACTTCGCCGGTGGTGAAGATGTTTTCCTGATACGACTCCTTGGGCTTTTGGATGCAGTTTGTGGTCATCAAGATCGCACCCGGAAAATCCGCGAATTCCCTGGCTTGATTCTGCCATGCCGTCCCGTAATGGCCATAGAAATGGGAATACTTCTTGAGACCCGGGTACCCATGGCACGGAAGCATTTCTCCGTGGGTATAAACCGTGATCCCTTTGCTCTCCGTCTGCTTCAACAGCTCTTCCAGGTCCTTGAGGTCATGCCCGGAGACCAGGATTGCCTTGCCTTTCCTGGCGCCCAGAGGAACCTTGGTTGGAACCGGGTCGCCGTAGGCTCCCGTGTTGGCCGCATCCAAAAGCTCCATGGCCCTCAGGTTGACCTCCCCGCACTTGAGCGCCAGCCCCACCCAGTCATCCAGGGTCAAGTCTTTGTTCAGGGTCGCGGCCAGCGCGTCATGCAGATATCCGTAGACCGCTTCATCCTCCTGACCCAGTATTTGGGCATGATCGGCATAGGCCGCCACCCCTTTCGCACCGAAAAGCGTGGTATGTTGGAGGGATTGGATGTTCGGATTCACGTCCTCTTCGGCCTTGATTCCAACGCTTTCGCCCTGCCGGATCATTTCCTCCGTAGAATCCGCCGGACTAAAAGTTGCTGCTCCAGCCGGAAATTCACTCGCTCCGCCCGCGTCCTTCACCTTCTCCTTCAGGGCATCGCGGAGTTCGACGGCCCGCCGGATGAGTGGAGGGAACCGGTCCTGATCGAAATTCACATTGGTCAGGGTCGAAAAAAGCGCTTTGCATGTGAAAACATCCGTTTCCGGATCGATGACTCCTACTTTTCGTCCCTCCGCGGCCACCGAAGAAAGCCCCTTTAGGGCATAGAGCAAAAGGTCCTGAAGGGCCGCCACATCCGGCTGCTTTCCGCATACTCCCACCTTGGTGCACCCTTCTCCCTTAGCCGTCTGTTCGCATTGGTAACAAAACATCGCCTTGTCCTCCTTTCAGATTTCCGGGATGGAATTTCCCCGGCCCGACGTGTGCCGAGATCGCCGGGTTGACAACCATCTTCGCGAACTTCAGAAAGGATTTCCTTGACCTAAGTCAAAACTCTCCCTTTTTTTGGTCTTCTTCTCCCTTTTTCCTTTGTGAATCGTTCATTGCACAGGGAATCCATGCGGCAGGCTCCCTTTCGAGGACCTCCCCGAATCGCTCCCCCATACTCCGGTTTATTGTATCACGACAAAGTTGAGAAGACAGCCTGGAATTTCCTTTGAAGATATGGTAGACGGTGCTCAGTCGGACCCGGGGGAGGGGCGCCGTGCTGAACAGAGGCGTTCGGAAAATGCCCGGTTTTTTGTCAAGATGAAAGCAATCTCCCACCCCCGTGCGATGAATCTCAGGTTTTCGAGGATCGCGAGCCATGCCAAAAGTCACTTTTTCTCTGGACGAGCACATAGCCCTGGTCACCCTGAACGACGGGGAGAACCGCTTTAACCCTCCGTTTCTGAAAACCTTTTCTTCGGTACTTGACGAAATCGAACAGCGGTCGGAGGTGCGCACCCTGGTAGTCACCTCAGCCCATGAGAAGATCTTCTCCAACGGGATCGACCTTCAATGGCTCGAACCCGTCTTGAAGGAGAACGACCGGGAGGCCGTCACAGCCTTCTTGCGGGACATGATGGGCCTTTTTCGTCGGATCCTGCTTTACCCCATGCCCACGATCGCCGCCATATCGGGCCACGCCTTTGCAGGGGGGGCCATTATGAGCTGTGCGTTCGATTTTCGCTTTATGAGGTCGGATCGGGGGTTTTTCTGCTTCCCGGAGGTGGACCTGGGCATTCCCTTCCTCCCCGGGATGCTTGCGATTATCGGCAAGGCCATCCCCGCCCCCACGTTCCAGGAGATGCAGCTCACCGGCAGGAGGGCGACAGCAAAGGAGTGCGAGGCGGCCGGCATCGTTTTGAAGGCATTTCCCCGCGATGACTTGATTTCTGAATCGGTGGAATTCGCCAAGGGCCTGAACAAGCGAAGAGCGGTCGTCTCCGAGATGAAACAGAGGATGTACAAGGAAGTGGTTCGGGTCCTGGACGAAGAAGATCCGCCCCTTATCGATTCGGGACGATTTTTTGTTTAGATCTCAGTCCGTTATGAGTCGCGAACATACAAAGGCCCAAAAACGTCTCCTGACTCCGGGGGGACGGGCGCTGTTTACAATTTTCTTGTGCTTCATCAAGGAATGATTTGAGTTGATCTCCATCCAGGGAAAATCCCCTGGATTCGAATGGGTATCCCAAGCGGTCTTGCCCGGAACCGACCGGTTCCGGGCAAGGCCTTGAAGCACAAGATCTATCCCTGTGGGGCTTGCGGCCCGCATTGATTCACCGGGTTCCCCTTTGCAGGAATTTCTTCCCGGCTCGGCCCCGGTCTCACAGCACATGGATTTCTTTCAGCCACCCAGGCCGCTTTTTTCGGGCCTCTTCAACGGCGTCCGGCGACCCGAGCACTTTTACAATCCCCCGGGCGGCCGCCTGTTTCAGGACCTCTCCGAAATCCCGAAAGTCAGCGGCTTCGGTCCCCAAGATCTCATCTCTCACCTTTTGCCGCAGCGGTTCCGAATCCCCGGTCAGGTGGCGCAGCATGGAGGCATAGCCCTTAGCGTCCGGAAGCATGGGCGCGTCCATATCTCCGATGGCCCCAATGATCGCCTTGTTCAGCTCCTCGTCCGTAATCTCCGCGGCTTCAAGCACGCCTCCTGATCGGTCAAATACCTCCAGCGTTTCCAGGAGATTCGGGTCACGATAAGAGAGAAAGGAAAGGACTCCTGAAAACCGGTCGAGCAGGCAGAAGGCACCATAAGCTCCGCCTTGAACCCGTATCCGGTCCCAGAGCCAGGAGTTCCTGAGATAGCGGGTAATCACCAGCGCCGAACCGTGGAACCGGTACCCCAGATCGTAGAGCCGGGCCCCTTTGCCCACATAATTGACCTGGGCGGGCAGGGTCATGGCCTCAAAACGTGGGGGAGGACCCGGGGACCAGCGGCATGACACCGCCTCCGCCGCCTCCGGCAGCGACTTCAGGAGTCCCTGCATGCCGGGCTCCACTTGCGACCAGCGCTTTTGATCGAGCGTGAGGTTCAACAACACCGTCCTGCGGTTGGTCAGAAAGCGCCGAATCTCTTTGAGTGTCCTGTGAATTCCCTCCCAGTCCTTTTCCACGCGCTTTTCGAGCTCCCGCAGGAAAAACAGATAGCTGACTCCTCCCATCTGTTCCGCCACCCACCCGGCCAGGCCGAAATGGGCTCGTATTCGGGCATTCACCACCTGGTGACCCTTTGGGATCAGGTCTTGCTCGGCCCGTGCCTTTTCCTCGAGAAGCATCTGCCGGAACCGATCCCGGTCGCCCAGCCGGGCCGAAAGGAGAACGTCCCTTAGAATCCCGATAAGCTCTCCTGTCTTCTCCGCCATGGCCTTTCCCCGGAGAAACATCCAGGCCACCCCGGCCTCGGATTCGTTCGCCTCGGAGGCGAACGTCCGCGGACGAATCCCGCCCGTTTTTCTATGGATACGCTGGGTGAGCGAGACGAAATCTTCGGTATCCGTTCCCGTCTCCACCAGGGCACGTGCGAACAAGGGAACGTATGGGATAAAGGCCTCTTCCAGGGCATGAAGATCAAAGCCCACATCCAGATATACGATTCCGTTGGTGGAAAGATCGTGAAAAAGCACGGTCGTTTCATCCCATTGCCGTAAGGTCAGAGGGATCGGTTTGTTTTGGCGTTCCAGGTCTTTTACGCTCAGCACTGGAATGGTCGCAAGGGCCTCGGGCGGATCCGGGGTTTCCTGGCGGCGCTTGAGCTCCCGGGTTTCCATGCATACCCGCTCCAGGTCGCTCTCTGCCATGGAAGCTCTCGCCTTGTCGAGACGTTTCTTCTCCCGGGCCTCTTCCTCTCCCTTGAGATGCGGATCAGGCGTCAGGATCAGCGTAGCCCGGTGCGTGTTTTCCAGGAAGAAGCGCCTGATCAATCCCTCGAGAAAGCCGCGCCGGGAGAGGATCCTGGGTTTCAATTCGTTCAAGGGGGCCTCAAAGGCCAGAGGACCCAATGGATCCCCTTCGTACAACCATGTAGTCAACGAGCGGAGCATCAGAAGGAGGCCCCTCGGAAAACGACCTGCATTGTTCTCCCTCAGCCGGAACTCGATGGTGTTCAATGCCGCTTCTGCAGTCTTTCCAGCCAAGCCTTCCCGGCCTAAGCGGTCAAGGGTTTCCAGGATCAAAGCTTCCACCTTGTCTGCGTCTCCCGGATCGATGCCTTTCAGTCCTGTGGAGAAGTAAAGCTGCCGAAGCTCTGTTCCCAGACCCTCTCCCGCAATGTCCGAACCGAGCCCCGAATCAATAAGCGCCTTTCTCAGCGGAGACGCGGGCATCCCAAGCAGGGCGTATTCCAAAATTCTTGAGGCGAAATTCGTGCGGATCTCTTTGGTTTCTTCAAGAAGCCAGTTGACGGTTATCATGCCCTTCGCCTGCTCCCCCTCTCTGGCGGCGGCCGCAAACCCACGCACCAATCGTCTCGGCTTTGCGAGACGAGGCTGAAGGAGAATTCCGGATTCGATCTCCTGCGGCTCAAAATCCTTCAGATACTCGTTCACCACCCTGAGCCGTTCCTCCGGATCATCGTCTCCGTAGAAATAGATGCGCGCATTGGACGGGTGATAATACTTCTTGTGGTATGCGACGAACTCTTCAAAGGAAAGATCCGGAATGACTTTCGGGTCTCCGCCGGAGTCAAACGCATAGGGAGTATCCGGAAAGACCGCCTGGATGGAGTATTCACTCAGGACGCTCTCCGGGGAAGAATAGGCGCCTTTCATCTCGTTGAATACAACCCCTTTGAAGGAAAGTTCATCCTCCGGATTTTCGAGCTCGAAGTGCCACCCCTCCTGCGCAAGGAGGAAGGGGGTAAGCCGGGGATAGAAGACCGCATCGAGATACACGTCAATGAGGTTGTAGAAATCCCGGACGTTCTGACTGGCCACCGGATAACAGGTCTTATCGGGAAAGGTGAATGCGTTAAGGAACGTCTGAAGAGAACCCTTCAGCAGCTCCACAAAGGGCTCCTTGACGGGGTACTTGCGGGACCCGCACAGGACGGAATGCTCCAGAATATGCGCCACGCCCGTTGCGTTCGGCGAAGGTGTACGAAAGGCAATTCCAAAGACCTTGTTTTCGTCCTGGGCGGACAGCGAAAGGAGTTCCGCTCCGGTCTTTTCGTGCTCGAAAAGACGCGCCTGCACGTTCAACTCCTGAATCTCCTCCTCCCGCAACTGTGAAAAACCGTGGGCTTTCCTCATCCAATCCTCCTCATCCATTTGCCCGCGACCCGTCGCCGATTCTCGCGCTCGGGATATTGCGGCTTACTGCCCTTGCATATTGTGGCAATTTTTCTTGACATACCAGATATAGGGTCTGTAAAGGTGCTGGTATGGGATGTTTGGATCAGACCCCAGACCCGGCACAGGGGCTTTCGAATTCATCAGGGCATTAGGATAAAGGGTTTTGTAGATCTTGTAAAACCCCATCCCTGCGGGTCCATCCCGAATTCCCGCCCCATGGACGACCGGCCGCAAGATCGGAAAATACGCCCCTTGAGAAATACGCACTTCCGTCCCATAATCAGGGGTCATTACGCACTTGCGGGATTGATCAGGGGAAAGCATTCCGATAACCATACAAAGCAGGCAAGGGAAGGGTCCATTGACGCTTTTTAAAACCCTCGAGACGGAGGTTGCTCATGGCTCAAAAGGGAAAGGTCCTGGTGACGGAAAAGGGATCCTATGACCTGTCCGCATACAAGTGGGATGATCGTCGATTCTCCGATCTTCTGGTGAAAGAGAACCCCATCGATGCAGAAAAGGCCATGGACATCAGCCGCTTCCTGCGGGAGGAAATCTTCAGGATGGAGCTTAAAACCATCCCCATGACCGTCATCGACAAGATGGTCGAGGCGAAACTTATGGAATATGGGCTTGCGAAAACCTCCCCGGTTCGCCTGAACGAGTCGGTTTTCGTCAAGGATGCCCTGTCCCTCTCGGAAAACGCGGCCAGAGTCCTCGAGAGGAGGTACCTTCGGAAAGATGCCAAGGGCCGGGTCATCGAAGGACCTGAGGACATGTTTCGCAGGGTCGCCCACCACATTGCCCTCGCCGAGAAAAACTATGGGGACGCTTCACAGGCAAAGCACGCGGAAGAGATCTTTTACCACATGATGGCCGAATTCAAGTTTCTTCCCAATTCTCCGACATTGATGAATGCAGGCCGCCGGCTGGGGCAGCTTGCGGCCTGCTTTGTTCTGCCCGTGGAAGACAGCATGGAAGGGATCTTCGATGCACTTAAAAACGCCGCTCTTATCCACAAATCAGGCGGGGGAACGGGGTTCTCGTTTTCGAGGTTGCGACCGAAAAACGCCCGGGTGGGGACCACGGGAGGCGTGGCCTCAGGACCGGTGTCTTTTATGAAGATATTCAACACCGCCACGGAGCAGGTAAAGCAGGGGGGGACCCGAAGAGGAGCCAATATGGCCATTCTCCGCGTGGACCACCCGGACATCATGGAGTTTATACACAGCAAGCGGGACGCCAATGAGTTGAACAACTTCAACATTTCTGTGGCCGTAACGGATGCATTCATGGACGCGGTGAGGGAGAACAGCACCTATCCCCTCATTGACCCTGCGGAGGGAGAGGTCGTCGGGGAATTGAGCGCTCAGAAGGTATATGCCGCTCTGGTGCGGCAGGCCTGGGAAACCGGGGATCCGGGAATTGTATTCCTGGACAGGATCAATCAGGACAATCCGACCCCCAAGCTCGGTCAGATCGAAAGCACCAATCCTTGCGGGGAACAACCCTTGCTGCCCATGGAGTCTTGCAATCTGGGCTCCGTCAATGTGGGCAAATTTGTGAGACAGAACGGCGGCGGCCCGGAGATCGACTTTGAGTCCCTCAAGGAAGTCGTGGGCTGGGCCGTACGATTTCTGGACGATACGATCGATATGTCCAAGTACCCCCTTCCGGAAATCCAACAAATGGTCAAGGGGAATCGAAAAATCGGACTCGGCTTGATGGGCTTCGCGGACCTGCTGTTTCAGCTGGAGATTCCATACAATTCGGAAAGAGCGCTCGAGGTGGCGGAAGAACTGATGGGCTTTATTCAGCAGGAAGCCCATCAGGCCTCAAAGCGCCTGGCCGAGGAGCGGGGGGTGTTCGAGAATTTCGACAAAAGCATCTTCAAAGGAAAAAAGGACTCCGCCTACAGAAACGCCGCGGTCACTACCATTGCACCGGCCGGCACCCTCAGCATCATTGCAGGATGTTCGAGCGGGATAGAGCCTCTTTTCGCACTCAGCTTTGTCAGGCGAGTCATGGACAACGACGAACTGGTGGAAGTAAATCCTCATTTCGAGAAAAAAGCCAGGGAGAGGGGCTTTTACAGCCGGGCTCTGATGGACGAGATCGCTCGGCGCGGCAGCATCCGGGATATGGAAGAAATCCCGGAGGACATCAGGCAGGTCTTTGTCACTTCCCATGATGTAACCCCGGAATGGCACATTCGGATGCAGGCCGCATTTCAGAGGCACACGGACAATGCGGTTTCCAAGACCGTCAACCTTCCGCGCGAATCGACCGTGGATCAGGTCCGTGAGGTATACGATCTGGCCTATGCCCTGGGATGCAAAGGGGTGACCATCTACCGGGACGGAAGCAAAGAGAACCAAGTGCTTTCTTTTTCCAGCGAAGACCCTGCGAAAGAAGTCTTCATGAGGGCTGTTCGGGAGCGGCCCGAGACGCTGGAGGGCTTCACCACAAAAATGGTTACAGGGCTGGGCAGTCTTTACGTAACAGTGACCGAATACGAGGGGAGACCGTTTGAGATCTTCGCCACGATCGGGAAATCGGGCAGATCCACTACCGCCAAGACGGAAGCCATCGGTCGCCTGGTCTCTCTCTGCCTGCGCTCCGGTGTAAACGTTGAAAATATCGTGGACCAACTCAAGGACATCGGCGGAGAACATCCCGTGTTTCAAAAAGACGGGCTGGTCCTGTCCATCCCGGACGCCATCAGCCGTGTGCTGGAAAAGCGATATATCAAAGGGTCTCAGACCAAGAAAAACCACAGCGGAGGAAACCGCAGCCTGCTGGGAGACACCTGCCCGGAATGCGGCCAGAAAATAACCCACGAGGAAGGGTGCATGACCTGCCGTTACTGCGGCTTCACCAAATGCTGAGACCGAACCCTGTTTCCCCAGGGCCCGACGCCCGCCCGCAGGGCGGGGACTGAGCACCCGTTAGGGTGCGAAGAAAAATAGGGCGTTTTTCAAGGGTCTCGTTACGGTCGCCTATATTTTTCTTCCAGTCTTTGAATGACTTCCTCAATCCTTTTTTCCCCGGGAACGAAATCCTCCGCCACAGCCTCATCTTGCTGTTGTATCCGTTCAAGGGAGATGGGCGCGAGGGGGACGTCCATGGCGGGATTTGGATCCACCTGCAGAACATTTATGCGCAAAAGAGGGGTGTCATCCACCGAATACCGGATGGTGTGGGGGAACCACCCCTTGGAGACCCCCAGGTAATCCTCGAATCGAATTCGGACCGGCTTTTCCACGCCCCGGATTCGATAACAGAGAAAAACCGGCAGGAACCGTTCCTTTTCAACGAATAACTTGGGCTTTTTCGGGTCCTTGTGCCCCAGTCTATAACAAATCGTCCCATCAAGCCGGTCAAAGGCGACCTCTTCCAGTTCAATCCCCATCCGCTCGAGAAGCGAAACCAGGGAAGCCGGGTTATGGGTCAGAAACAATTTATAATAGGCCCTGTCATTGAGGGCGGTCAAGGTCTCCAGGTGCTCGACACCGGCCACGTCATCTTCCATCTCGGCTTTTGACCGCGATTCTGCACTGGATTCCTTATCCGGAGCGGCGGCGAATCCTTCCTCTTTGAGTTCCACCCGGAAGAACCCCGGTATTTTCAGCCAAAGGATTTCTTCCCTGAGCCACCTTCTCGAGGGAGCGCCTGGTCCCGCGGCTTTGGCGTAATCCAGATATTGATTGACGGCAAGGCCTCCAAAGGCGGAGAAATTCTTCGCCATCAAACCCAACACCTGCTCCGCAGGCATCACGTAAGCCCCGATTTTGCCCGTCCAGGAAAGGATCAGAGAAAACCCTATCAGCACGATAATCCACCGTCCATGGCAAATTGCGGCCTTGATCCTACCGCGTGGTGGACTGACTCTGTTGCGTATTTCCTGCAACTTCCAATCGCTCCGTTTGCTCAAGCATGGCTGACCTGACATTTTCCATCAGCCGGCCGGTATCCTTTTTCCGGTACTCGGTCACCGGGATGGGGTCTCCAATGACCATGGAAAAACGCCCTTTGCGGATTCGAAGACTCCCTTTGGGCACAATCCGCCGGCTCCCCACGATCGTAACGGCCACAATATCACAGCCCGCTTTGAAAGCCAGGTTGAACCCTCCCCGTTTGAAGGGTTGAAGTCTGCCGTCCGAACTTCGGGTTCCCTCGGGGAAAATCAGGACGGACGATCCGGCCCGGACACGCCTTGCCGCCAGGTTCATGCTGCGGACGGCCTTTCTGGGATCTTCCCGTTCTATTCCGATGTAGCCGGCCCTGTTCATCGCCGCCCCCAGCAAGGGAATGTTCATCAGCTCCTGCTTCATGATAAATTTGAAATCCACGGGCAAGTGGGCCAGCAGCGCCAGGATATCAAAGTAGCTTTGATGGTTGGTCATGTAGATCCGGGGGGTATGGGGGTCCACTCCGCCCTTTCCCACCACCTTCACGCTCACACCGCACACCCGAAGGATGGCTCGGGCCCACGGAACCGCCGCATAGAAATGGACAAGCCTTCCGCGGCGATCGAAAACCGCAAGAATCAGGGCCCAAAAGCACGCAAAGACGGAGAAGAGCCCGATAAATGCATTTAGCGCAACAAATCTCAGCACAGAAAAGCCTTCCGCTGTTTCGAGTCACTTATTTTATTGACACAAAAGCGTATTTATGATATGAATAATAATAATTTAAACATAAATTATTATCTGATTCCCAAAAGAGGAGATCCATGTCCGACTACATCGTTTGCGAAAAGAAGAAGAATGCCCCCCGCATGGACGTTCGCGTTTGCATTCGGAAATGCCCGGAACGCGAACATTGCGAAGGATTCCAGCAATACCTCAGACAAGCCGACCCCGATATGCAGGCACTGGCCTTGGATTCGAATTCCAAGTCTTTCCTTGCGGTTGCCACCGCCGGATGACTCCGCCGAGGCCCCTACTTCGCAGCCATCGCCCGCACCGGCAGCTCTATCTTCAAAACGAGCACGTCGGCCGGTTCGCGAAACAGGTCGATTTTCCCTCCGTGTCGATGAATAATCACCTTCGACAATGGCAAATCCTGAATGTTGGGCTGTCCCCGGCCGGTCAGCCTCGGCATAAAAAACTGATCGAGGTCCTCTTCGGAAAGGCCGGGGGCCCTGTGCCTTATGGCTACGACCACATATTCTCCCTTTTTTTGGGTGAGGAGATGAACCGTTTCACCGGGCGGGATGTAAAGGATCGCATGCCTCAGAATGTTTTCGAAAGCTCGGGCAAGGAGTCCCTCATCACCTGTAACCTTTAACACCGGAGCTTCAAACACTCTTTCCACTTTTACTGCTTTTCGTTGAAACGATTCTGCGAGTTCCTTCAGGCAGCCCTCGAGCAGCTGATTGAGATCCAGCTCGGAAATGCACAGCGTAAAAGGCTGAACGGAGGAAAGGATCACCTTCAGGATGCCTTCGAGCTTTGCCACCTCATCCACAACAATCTCCGCCTCTTTGCGACGCGGATCCCCGATTTCCATGGAATTTCGGAGGCGCCTGGCAAAACCGCCTGCCGTGGCCAGAGGGTTTCGGATCTCGTGGGCCAGCCGCCCCGAAATCTCTCCCACGACCCGAATTTCTTCGGTGCGGATCGCCCTCTCTTGAAGTCGTTTCAGCTCCGTAATATCCAGCATCATCCCGTCGATCCATCGGACGCGTCCGTGTTCATCCTTCAAAGGGATCGCCCGATCAATAAAGGTGTGAAGTTGACCGGTCTTGTCTCTGACCACCCTTTCCACCTGGGCTTCCTTGCCGTCCCGCCAGCACACGTCCAGGACCTCGTCCTCGGCCCCCCCCTCCCGGCCGCAGATCTTCTCCCTCCAAAAGTTCTTATCGGCGACGGCTTCCTCCACCGGATACCCCAGCTTTTCGGTAAAATAAGGATTCACGAACTCAACGGTCCCATCACCGAGAATACGGTATACGATCAAAGGGAGGTTATCAACCAGGGTCCGGTATTTCTCCTCGGACGACACCAGATCCGCTGTTCGATCCTCGACCTTTTTCTCCAGGGTCCTGGCGTACTCCTCGATTTGGAGCTGCCTTTCCTTCAACGAATCCAGCATGGTGTTCAGCGAACGGGCAAGCAATCCGATCTCGTCGTCCGCCCTCCGGGCAAGGCGGCTTTCCCGCCTGCCTTCGGCAATCCCCTGAGCCTCCCCTACGATTTCCTTGATCGGCCTGATGAACAGGGACACCACCACCCAGACAAGAAAGAACGAGGCGCAGATGCCGCCTATTCCCACCAAAACCATCAACCTTCGTGCTCCTGACAGCCGGTCCTTGATGGTGGAGCGATCCAGCCGGATTTCGACCTTCCCCACGATGCTCCCGCTGTAGTCCCGGATGGGCCCCACCGTGAACGAATGGCCCGGGGCCGGGGACGGAGAAATGAGGACGGCCGGTTGGTAATTTCCTATCTGTCCATACTCCGGATGCAGGGAAAACGGCTTGGCCTCCTCGGCCGTGGTGGCAAGCAGCGTGTAGCGATCTTGGGCCATCTTTTGCAATACCGTGAAGTCGGGCCCCCAGCTCCTTTTCAAATCCTCAAGAAACGGTTTTCCAAAGGGAAAGCCCACCTCAACTGTTCCGACCAGCCTGTCCTCATGATATACCGGCACGACTCCCCGGATTCCCAGGCCCGACAGCCCCCATTCCAATCCGGCCACAGGGCTCGCGCTCCGCATGGAGTCCGTGACCGTGCTCCTGTAGGCCATCATCTCGCCGAAAGTATCCGGCATGTGAACCCGAAGGAACGACTTTCCCGGGGGGACATGGAAATGCAGCTGCTGAATGCCGAATCGCGCGTTCAAGAGCTTATACGTGGGAAGGAGAAGCTGCACAAGCGCTTCTCGGTCTTGT
>CAYVUX010000019.1:0-15405 GCA_964455075.1 uncultured Desulfobacteraceae bacterium
CAACTAATCGATAAAATTATCCATATGAACAAGAACAAAATCACCGTGCCAACACTATTGACAATTTCGCAAATGGACCCGTAGAATGCTATCCTGGGGTTGATCTCACGGTTCGATTTTTTGGGTTGCTGGATTTTCTTGAAATTATGCAGGGAAAGAAGGAGTTGAATCCCATGAAAACGCGTGACGATTCAGAAAAGAAGTCAAGAAAGCTGCCGATCGTACTGGTGCTCCTGGCGGTGTTTGCGGTTTTTGTGGTCTTCGTGATGGTGAAGAACTCCCGAAAGCCTGAACGCCTGGACATCGGGGCGTTGGATGCGGACGTGAAAGGAGCGGCGTTTATCAAGACGAATCAACTCCTGATCAAACAACTCCATGGGAACTGGATGCCCAATGATCTATTCTGGCCCACTTTGCTATTGGACAATATGCCCAACTTCCAGATCGGAGAGCTGGAGGTCATTCGCTACAACATCCGGGTCCTGCGGGACGATCTCTCCCGCATGAGGACGACGGACAGACTTGATCCCTGGGCCGAAGCCGCGTTTACAGCCCTTTCAAACGATCCGTACAAGTGGTGGTTTCCTTCCGCGGAAAGCAAATGGAAGCTCGCGGAGAAAAACCTGAAGGAATTCTACGGCAATTTGTCCACCAGCGCGTCCCACTTCTATCCCCGGGCCGACAACCTGGTGCAACTCCTTAATCAGTACCTTTCGCTGATGGGGGGGATCAACACCCGTTTGATCAACGCACCCGGGGACACAAAGCGTGTGCTGACCCTGGACCAAAACGGCGACGGAGAGGCGAAGGCGCAAACCGTGGATATCGAGATTCCCTGGGTCAAGATTGACGACAACTTCTATTATGCTCAGGGGGCGGCGTACGCGCTATATGAGTCGTTTGAGGCTTTGAGGACGGACTTTATGGAAGTGCTTATTGACAAGAATTCCGTCAAGCTCATGGACAAGATTCTGGAAGACCTCAGGCGATGCCACTTCGAGCCCCTGCTGGTATTGAACGGGGACCCCGACAGCATTTTTGCCAATCATTCATTGAACCTTTCCGGTATGTTCAATGACGCCAGACAAAAGATCAACTCCCTGACAGTGGCCCTGAAACAGGGATAGCCGCTTTCCGGATCCCTTCACCGCGACGGCACAGAAACTTAGAGATTAAGCCCGTCGTCATTTCATGGGGATGAGGATTGCAGCCCGGGTATCGGCCATCGCCTGCCCGCCCATCATTTTGCATGGGGAAAGCATTTCTTATGCACGAGATGTCCATAGCCCAGAGCCTGGTGGATATCATCCGGCAAGAGATGGCCAAACACGACGCCAGGGTGCTTCGTTCGGTCCGGTTGAAAATCGGGCAACTCTCGGCCGTGGTTCCCGACTCCCTTTCTTTTTGTTTCGAAGTGATCACCTCGGGAACGGAAATGGAAGGGGCGAGCCTCCTCATGGACGTGACCCATCTGATGGGACGGTGTAAGCGCTGTGAAGCGTCCTTTGAAATCGAGAACTATGCATTTGAATGCCCCGAATGCGGAAGCAAGGAAATTGACACCGTTTCAGGAGACGAGCTGGCGATCGTGGAGATGGAAGTCGATTAGACAGGCAAGACCTGCCGCATTCGTCTGCGGGCTTGCATGATCGAACATAACCAAAAGGGTTCTTCCGGAAAATGAGTGCTTCATGGGTTCAAATAGAAATGGTACACCGGTTTTGGCATCCTTCTGTCTTTGAAGGGGAATGACAGATCATGGCATGGTGATGTTGGCCTGACAGGCTTTCGATTTCCCTGTAGGAGCGGGCTTGCCCGCGAACAAGCTCCGCACGGGTTGATTGAGGCGGCTTTCGGTTGCGAAGGAACCGGGAAACTGCCTGTAGCAGAGATCCCATCGTGAAGACCTTAGCCAACCTGGCAGCGTTTCTCGGTTCGCGGCTGAAGCCGCTCCTACAAAAGCGCTTTCGATTCCCTTTAGGAGCGAACAAAAACATTCATTCCCCCTACTCTAAGGGCGATTTGCATGTTAAGAGGTACTGATTTTCCGGAAGATCCAAGTTTTTTTGCAGGAGCATGAAGTCATGAAAATATCCGTTGTCAAAGACATCCTTGAGGCCAATGATCGCATTGCGGAAGAGAACAAGGCTCTCTTCGACAGCAAAAACATTCTGGTATTCAACCTGATGAGCTCGCCCGGGGCGGGCAAGACGACCTTGCTGGAGAGGACCATTGACGCCCTAAAAGGAGACCTGGAACTGGGCGTGATTGAGGGCGATATCCAGTCCTCTTATGATGCGGAACGTATCGCCGGGAAGGGGGTTCCGGTCGTCCAGATCAATACGGGGGGAGCCTGCCATTTGGACGGCAATATGATCCGCGACACATTCAAGGAGTTCGACTTCGACAATCTAGACCTGCTGGTCGTGGAAAACGTCGGGAACCTGGTCTGCCCCGCGGAATTCAAGGTAGGAGAAGACTTCAAGGCCATGATTCTCAGTGTCACCGAAGGGGATGACAAGCCGGCCAAGTACCCCCTCATGTTTCACGAATCCAGGGTCCTGCTCGTCAACAAGACCGATCTTCTCCCCTACCTGGACTGCAGCATCGAGGCTATAAGGGAAGAGTCTCTCAAGGTGAACCCGAACCTGACGATCTTCGAGGTCTCCTGCAAGACGGGCGAGGGTCTTGAGGACTGGTTTCAATGGCTGAGAGATCGGGTGGCGGAAAAGGCCCGGCACGGGCAGAGCCATGAGAAGACGGGCTAAGGGAACGATCCAGGGCATTGTTCAGGGCGTGGGATTTCGCCCATTCATCTACCAACTCGCCGTCCAACATCACCTTGCAGGCTACGTAATCAACAACTCCAAGGGCGTCGAACTGGAGGTGGAAGGCTCCGGCGATAGCATTCGTCGGTTTTTCGAAGCCGTGGTACCGCAGAAGCCTCCCCTGGCCCACATCGCCTCCATGGAATGGTCCGAAATCCCTCCCCGCGAGGACAAGGCATTCGAAATTCGGCTGAGTCAGTCCAATGAGGAAAGGACCGCACTGATCTCCCCCGACGTAAGCGTCTGCGAAGACTGCCTGAGGGAGGCGGGCAATCCGTCGGACCGGCGATATCATTACCCCTTCATCAACTGCACCAACTGCGGCCCCCGGTACACCATTATCCAGGACATCCCTTACGACCGCGAATACACTACCATGAAGAAGTTCGAAATGTGCCCGGAGTGCCGCGCCGAGTACGAGGACCCCGACGACCGGCGTTTTCATGCGCAACCGAATGCCTGCTGGACCTGCGGACCGAGGGCCTCCCTCTATAACGCCGAAGCTGCCCTTCTGGCATGCGAAGATCCCATCGTAAAGGCCGCCTCCCTTCTGAAAGACGGCCATGTCTTGGCCATCAAAGGCCTGGGGGGGTTTCATCTGGCGGTGGATGCCCGCAATGACCGGGCCGTACGAAGGCTGCGGCGAAGAAAGCACAGGGAGGAGAAACCCCTTGCACTTATGGTGAAGGACCTGGACGCTGCTTGTGAAATCGGGCATGTCTGCGCCCGCGAAGCCGAAGCCCTCGGCTCTTACCGGCGTCCCATTGTCCTTGTGAAAAAGCGGCGCCGCCATGGCCTTTCTTCTCAAATCGCCCCCAGGAACAAATACTTCGGGATCATGCTGCCTTACACGCCCCTTCATTACCGCATCATGGAAGAAGGCTTCCGTGCCCTGGTCATGACCAGTGGAAATATGACCGAAGAACCCATTACCATCGACAATGACCAAGCTTTCCAGCGTCTTGCAGGTATCGCCGACTACTTTCTCACACATGATCGCGACATTTATCTCAGAAGCGATGACTCCATCGTCCGCCTTGCCGGGGAAGAAATGAGGTTGATCCGTCGATCCCGCGGATATGTCCCAGTGCCCCTGTTCCTCTCCGAAGGCCTGCGGCGCCTTCCCTCGGCCCTTGCGGTCGGGGCCGAGTTGAAGAACACGGTTTGTCTCACCAAGGAGAACAGGGCCTTTTTGAGCCAACATGTCGGGGACATGGAGAACCTGGAAACGCTGGAATTCTTTCGGCTCACCGTAGATCACCTGAAAAGAATCCTGGAGATTCGTCCGGTGATCCTCGCTCACGACCTACATCCCGACTACTTGAGCTCCATATATGCCCGGGAACAGACCGAACTCCCGACACTGGCCGTCCAGCACCATCACGCGCACATCGTGAGCTGCCTGGCCGAGCACGGCGTTCACGGGCCGGTGATCGGTCTTGCCCTGGACGGGACGGGGCTGGGCAGTGACGGTACGGTGTGGGGAGGAGAGGCCTTGCTGGCGGACCTTTCGTCGTTCAAGCGCCTTGCGCACCTCGAATGCGTGCCTCTTCCCGGAGGAGATGCGGCCGCCAGGGATCCCTGGCGCATGGCCCTGGCTTACCTGGATGCGGTCTATGGCGACGAACTTTTCAATCTCCCGATCCCGTTCGTGAAAGACCTGCGTCCCGGGGAAGCACGGGTTGTCCTTCAGATGGCCAGAAAGGGAATCAATTCTCCCCTCACCTCGAGCTGCGGAAGGCTTTTCGATGCCGTATCCGCGGTTCTCGGTATCCGAAAACGCACGGCCTATGAGGGTCAGGCCGCTGTGGAGCTCGAGATGAGCCAGAACCCTCGTGAACAGGGACATTACCCCTGGCTGGTAGAGGATGAGGCTGACCAACGGGTCCTGAAGACTTCGGTTACCTTCCGGGCCGTCGTGGAGGACATTCGGAGGGGAACTCCAAAGGGAACCATCAGCCGCCGGTTTCACAACACGCTCGTTCATTCGTTCACAGAAGTCTGTGATATTCTCCGAGACGATACCGGCATTGCTCATGTAGCCCTGAGCGGCGGCGCCTTTCAGAACGACACCCTTCTTACCGGCCTGACCCGCGCCTTGACCGAAAGAGGGTTTTGGGTCTACAGTCACCGCCATGTTCCCTCCAATGACGGCGGGCTGGCTCTCGGACAGGCGGTTTGCGCCGCCTCCCGGCATGCAGGGTTTTGCGGAGAAGCCGGAGATTTCGTAGCGGGAAGCCCTCTCCGGAGAAAGGTATCACAAGGAAAAACAGGATGAAGCACCAGGATGAGTATCGCGACGCCGGAATGGCCCGAGGCCTTTCGGAACAGATCAAGTCGACTTCAAAAAGACCGATGCGGCTCATGGAAATCTGCGGGACTCACACCATGGCCATATTCAGGCACGGGATTCGGAGCCTCTTGCCGGACACCATTCAACTCGTCTCCGGGCCGGGTTGTCCGGTCTGTGTCACGGCCACCGAGGACATTGATCGTTCCGTAAAACTGGCCGGGTTCCCCGGGGTGACGATCACGACTTTCGGAGACATGATCCGTGTCCCTGGGACAAACTCGTCCTTGCAGGCGGAAAAGGCCGAGGGGGCGGAGGTGGAAATGGTCTACTCCACATTTGATGCCCTGCAGATTGCTGAAAAGCGCCCTGACAGGGAAGTGGTCTTTCTGGGAATTGGATTCGAGACCACCGCCCCCACCGTCGCCGCCGCGATCAAAACAGCCAGGGATCGAGGGACCTCGAATTTCCGTGTGCTTTCAGCGCACAAGTTGCTCCCCCCTGCCATGAACGCCCTCTTATCGAGCGGGGACCTTGGAATAGACGGGTTTATCTGCCCCGGGCACGTGACCACCATCATCGGGACCTCGGCATACGAGGACATCGCAAGGCGCTACAAAGTCCCCTGTGTGGTGGTGGGTTTTGAACCGGTGGATATTCTGCAGGGAATTCTCATGCTGGTACGTCAGATCGAATCCGGAGACGCCCGAGTCGAGATTCAATACAGCCGCGGCGCCTCTCCTTCCGGAAATCCTGAAGCCCTGAAGATCATGAATGAGGTTTTTAAGCCGTGTGACTCCAGGTGGCGCGGTCTTGGACTCATTGAGAAAAGCGGAGTGTCCATCCGCCCCGAGTATGAAGCCCAAGACGCCGCGGCCAGATTCGACCTCGCCGTCGCGCAGGCCGAAGAGCCTCAAGGATGCCTGTGCGCGCAAGTCCTGCGGGGGACGACTACTCCTCTGGACTGCCCGCTGTTCCGCAGCCTGTGCACTCCCCGCAAACCTGTCGGACCTTGCATGGTATCGACCGAGGGAACTTGCGCCGCTTACTACAAATATCACTCCATGCCGTGAGGACCCCCGGATTGGGATGCGGGCCCCGGATTCCCAAAGGAGTATTCATGGAGAGCAGACCGTCAGGCGGCGAGAACCCGCACGGACTGCGCCGAATCCATAGCACATGTTTCAGAATCTCCGTCTTTCGGACCTAAGCCGCATACAAACCAAGGTGCTGAGGAGACCCACCACAACCAGGCCCATTATCCGGCAAATCGAGGCAAATGGACTTCGGGCCGTGGTGAAGGACTTCAGCGTTAACGGTTTCGTCTATCGAAATATGTTCGGCCGTTTGCTCGTGTGGAGAGAATCCAGGGCCTACAGGAGGCTGGCAGGCATTCCCGGCGTTCCCCGTCTTTACGGGGTCATGAACGGGCTTGCCCTGGTCATGGAAGAAATTCCGGGACGAAGCCTGGAAAAGCTGGAAAAAGAAACAAAGCTTCCGCCGTCCTTTTTCGATTCCATGGAAAAGCTGATCACCCGGTGTCACAGGCGGGGCATTGCCCACTGCGATCTCAAGCGGGCGCCCAATACGATGCTTGGGCCGGAAGGGGAACCCTACCTGATCGACTGGGCGGCCTCCATTTCCGAGTCGGAGTGCTCTCTTCCTCTTTTGAGACAAATCTACGAGCGGTTTCTTCTCGATGATTATCTGGCCGTCATCAAGCTCAAGCTCCGACACGTACCCGAAGCCGTCAGCATCGAGGAACGGATTCGATACGGGCGAAAAAGTCCCGCGGAAAAAGTCATTCGTTCCATCAGGGACAGGCTTCGCTCCCTCTTGCAGCATGTTGCGTAACCGGGCAGGCATCTTCCCGGCCGACTTATCCTGTTCAGCTATGCTCAGGTGTCGTTCCCATCTTGTTCCAGAGACACCAAGATATTCTGAGCGACTCCTCTCCCGATCGCCAGTCTGGTCTGGTCCCGGCCCAGTATTAACCTGCCGAACCCCGTGTTGTTGATGATTTCCAGACGATCCCCGGGACGGACGCCCATCTCCGCCATTCGCCTCCGCATGGAGTGTCCGCCGGATACTTCCTTGACCACCACATGTTCCCCGGACTTGGCCATGGCCAAGGGCATCAGGGGTTTCCTCTTCGAAAGGCAATTGCGGCAAAGGCCGTAGATTTCCATCCTGTGCTGGAGCATGTGAAAGCCCTTCTCCGCCGCGATCCGCACCTGAAGCTTCTCCAGTTTCTCGTTGGAGAACTCCTCAATCCTTCCACACTTTGTACAGATCAGGTGATCATGATGACGCCCCAGATGTCGATGTTCATACAGGATGGGCTGCTCATGGAATTGCTTTTTCTGCGCAAAACCCAGGTCAACCATTCGGTTCATGCATTCCCTGATAAAGGAAGGCTCGTAATCGTAACCCCTTTCCCTTAACAAGTTGTACATCTGCTCGAGGGTGATATGATCTTCGGTGTCCAGGAACACATCAATCACGTTGAGCCTGTCCCGCACCCGCTCGTTTCCGTCGGACACAATCAGAGCACGAAAATTTTCTCTCTCGAGTCTGCGTTCGTTTTCTCCCTGCACGGTATACACCTCCGCCCGGTGAATCCATCGAAGGTTCATGGGAAGTCATGCCGGACCTGACCCGTTGCGGTCAGCCGGACACACCGTTCCCTCAGGAACCCATCTGCCTGAAAGGATCCAATTACAAGCTCTTCTCGAGGAAACCCATAAAGCCCTTGATGGAATTCTCCATAAAGGAGGCCTCCCTTTGCTGCCTCTCTCCGGTCATGTCGTGATAGGCCCAAAGATTGGGATCGCTCCGAAGAAGAGCTTCGCGACAGCTCTCCAGCACGTCTCCGGGCGGGTCCTCAATCACCTTTTCGATGACCTCTTTCCAAAGCCCGAGTTGATTCCGGGACCTCTCCAGTTGAAGATGGGAGCTGTCCGCCCGTCCAAGATGCCCGTAGCAAATCTCATGGTCTCCAAACGCCGCCATCCGGGCGATACTTTCCAAACACACATCCAGTCGAAATCGGGGCGGGGTGGCCGGACGAAGGTAGTCCGTCTCCCCGACGTTGAGATAAACTCCGGCCGCCTCCACGGCGAATAACCGCCCGTCCCAGAAGAAGCTCAGGTGATGCGGAGCGTGGCCGGGCGTTTCCACAACCCGCATCTCCTGAAGAGGATTTTTGTCGTGGGGGACCAACTTATCGGTCGGAACCGGCTGGGGCCGGCCGTACACGTGGGCCATCTCCCCCAGCACATGGCAGCTTCCCGACCAGAGCCTCGAGGGGTCGGCGAGGTGGTCCACGGCCGTCTCGTGGCAAATCACGCGGGCCATGGGGTATGCGGTCAGGAACTCGGCAAGCCCACCGGCGTGGTCCAGGTGAATATGGGTAAGGAGCACATAGTCCACGTGACGAACACCCTTTGCCGCCAAGGCCTCTATCAGTCCGGGACCGCTTCTGGCCGGCCCCACGTCAACGACGGCATTGCAGCGGCCCCTCAAGAGCCAGGCCCCGAAGAACCCGTCGAGGCCGGCTTTATCAAGGGAAAGCTCAATCAGTTCAACGTCCATAGGTTTTCCCCTGCGAATAAGCTCCCGCCTGCTCGCACCTTTTTGCCTGTTCCGACTCCGGGGCGTGAGATACGGATCCGCCGGGGGCTCTTTCTCCCTGGCGGCGGGTCCGGAGCGCCTCCTGCCCCATGGAATACACGAAAATGGGATCCCGGTGTCGGCCGCAAGGGGGCCTCAAAACCTTTTTGGGCCTCCACCCGGGGAAAGGGAAATTGCAGGAGACAACCCTTGCCCCCGTTGGGAGTTCTCGTTCCAGCTTTTGTGCCAGCCGCGGCATAAGATCCGGGAAAAGATAACAAAAGATTACATCTGCGTTCCGGAGGTCCGCGGACCAGAAGCTCTTGAAGCGGACAGAACTCCTCCGGTCCCCGAGACCAAGGAGCTTGGCCGACAGAAAAGCGAGAAGATTGACCTCAAACCCAACGGCCTTCACGTTGTACCGCCTTCGAGCGGCCCGCAGCACGCGCCCGTCGCCGCAGCCCAGATCCACAAGGACCTCTTGTGGATCCATGGGAACCTGATCCAGGAAAGCCTGTACCGTCGCCCTGGGAGTGGAGACAAAAAGGGCGCCCTGCGTCACCGGCAAGGCCCATCCATAAGCGACGGCCATCGCCGCTTTGAGGGCGAACAAAACCCCGGCGACCATGAGAAATACCAAGACCCAGCCGGGCATGTGGATCTCCCTTCCTGATCACGATCCGCCGCCCCTGGGAATCTCTGCCCCTCGGTGTATAGGGGTCTCGGAGTCTGCGCTTCCTGCATCCTGCTTCACTGCGGCCCGCGTTCACCGCCGCCGCATTCCTCAGGATTTCGCGCTACTTGCATCCCGATATTCTCCAACAGCCCCGAAAGGTTGGCGATGCAGGAAAGGTAATGGATGCATGTTGCGGTGTCAAGAAAGCCTGGGAGGCTCCTGGAGCGACGCAATTGACGAACCGCACGCATTCATCGTACCATGCCTTTACGGCTTTTTCTATGTGCACCGGGCGTGAGTCATGATCATGAACGGAAACGACACCGAAATCGGGCACACCTGCGCTTCCCGCATCGAGGTCCGCCCCATGCGTATTGAAGACCTCCCGGCGGTCTTTCATCTAGGGGAGGCCCTTTTCACCCTCAGCCGCTCCCCGAGCCTCTACAGAACATGGGACGAGTACGAGGTTATTGACTGCTATCGAAGCGCCCCCGACATCTGCCTTGTGGCAACCGGCGCGCAACGCATCTTGGGATTCGTCCTCGGCACGATTATCGACAAGAGGAACTCCCCTCGAAGGTACGGGTACCTCGTTTGGCTGGGTGTGGACCCTGCGGTCAAACGCAAAGGCATCGGCAAGTGCCTTTTTGAACATTTCAAGGCCCGGATGGCGGAAAGAGATGTGCGCATGCTGGTAGTAGATGTGGAGGCCGAAAACACCGGCGCCTTGAGATTCTTTGAAACGCAGGGATTCTCATCCCCTAGAGACCACATCTACCTGACCCTGCGGCTTGAAGAGTAACGATGCGGGCTTAACGCCGCCCCGGGCAAAATATCCCGGGAACGAGGACCGTTGCGGGCAAACATCAATGGGACGGGAAACATTATGCATCCCGGAAAAGGAAGCCTTTCTGAACCGGAAGGAAAGACCAACAGGCCATGGGAACGACGCGAACGGATGTGAAAGAGGAGCGCCTGAGGAATCTCCTGCGGGACATGATTGACATCTACAGCCCTTCGGGGAAGGAGAAGGAGATCGTGGATTTGCTCGAATCCTATCTTCTCCGGGCCGGATTGCCTGTGGTGCGCCAGAGCGTGGAAGAGGAAAGGGATAATCTTCTGGTACTCCCCGAAAGACTCCAACCTTCGCTGGTCCTGGTGGGTCACGTGGACACGGTGGCCGCTTCGGACTACGAGTCCTACAAATCCGTGGAAGAAGATGATCAGATAATCGGGCTGGGGGCGGCGGACATGAAAGGCGGCTGTGCGGCCATGATCGAGGCCCTGATCTGCGCATGGCAGGGATGCGAAACGGGCGTCCCTGCAGCCCTGGCCCTGGTGGTGGGAGAGGAGGAGGCAGGAGACGGGGCATCGGCCTTGATCCAGGAGCAGCACCATTTCCCGTGGGCCATTGTGGGGGAGCCCACCAACCTGGTCCCTTGTTTGAGCCATTACGGGTACATTGAGCTCGCCCTTGAAACCCGGGGGAGCCGCGTGCACGCCTCGCTGGCAGACCAGGCGCACAACGCCATTCGGGCTATGCTCGAAATGATATTGGAGATTTCCGAGCACTTGGACGCCCATAAACCCGAGGTCATATACAACATCAGGGATTTTATAAGCTCCCAAGCCGGCTTTGTGGTTCCTGACCGATGCGAGGCCTGGATGGACCTGCACCTCCCGGCCGTGTCTCCCATCGGAGAACTGGCCATGGAACTTGAGGAGGTCGTATCAAGGAGCCTTCCGGAGGGTCTCCGCCCGGAGGAAGTGCTCACATTTTCCACCATCCACGCGGGATACCGGCTTCCGGACCGAGGCCTCCTTCCGGACATCTTGAGGGGAGTCTACCGGTCGCACCGACTTCCCTGGAAACCCGGTTTTTTCAGAAGTCATTCCGACGGAAACGTACTCTGGGGATCGGGCATCAAACCGATCATCCTCGGCCCGGGTCAGCTGGAGAAGGCCCATCGCGGCGACGAGTCCGTCGCGTTCCACCAGGTGGCGATTGCAGCCGCCCTTTACCTGGATGTGATTCGGTCGCTTTCGGTGGAGGAACAAAGCCCTTAACGAGGAAATGCCCGGCCGGGAAAAGAGAATCGCCCCGGCCTTTGGTCTTCTTGCATTCGCCCTTGATGAACCGTGGACTTCTGCGTTAGAATATGATGAGGTCTTTTCAGGATTGAAGAACACGATCATCCGGGGAGGATGTAATGGACGAAAACCGAACGAGGCACGAAAAAGAGTTTATGGAGATTCTTCCGGATGACTTCGAAGAATCCCGCGACACATCGCGTCATGCCGACAGAAGGAGGACTCGGCCATCCGGAGACGCGAGAAATCATCTGTTCATCGCCGGGGCGGTTGCAATTCTTCTCCTGGTCATCGTCATTTTCGTCACTACCGGCGGTAAAGACGACATGGACCGGGATCTTAACGTTCTTGAGGACAGAATCCGTCAAATCGAGGAAATAGTTGCGCGATACGAGAACGCTGCAGAACGTATCACACAACTGGAGAACCGTCAGAAAGACAGCCGGGCGTCCTGGGAGGCAACAAAGGAGTGGCAGAGACGCCTCCAGGAAAGCCTGGAGGCGTTGAACAAACGGCTTGAGGCTGCTGAGAAAGGAATCGCCTCCCTTGCCGGGACAGTCGAAAAAGCCCCCGGGGAAAAGCAGCCTGAACGGACGCAAGCAAAGGCCGGATACCACGAGGTCCGCAAGGGGGACACCCTCTACGGCATCGCCCGTGAATACGGGATTGGTGTCGAGCAACTTTGCCGGCTCAACAAGATATCGCCGGATACCGCCATCCGGCCCGGCCAGAAGCTCCTGGTCGTGCCGTTGGAACGCTGATCCGGTTTCGCAAAACCGCTGGATACGACTCCCGTGCCCATAAAATCTCTCGGCCCCAAAAGGATTACCGAGGAAATCTTTCAGGTTGGAGGCGGAGAGCGCACTCCACTGAAAAACCGTCGCTCAACCGGAAGCACAGAGAAGTACAGGGATTTGACTGCGGGGACCGCCCGTGCGAACGGAAAAACGGAGTTCTCAGGAGAATAAGAAGATGAACGAGGCCGGATACGCTGCCCTGGATCGGCCCGAAGTGGTCAGGCGCCTGTTTCACCCCAGGGCGGAAGAAGGGGTCCGGCTCACCCGGAGCGATGAAGGGGCCATCGACGTCCTGATTCCCGTGGAGCAGGATGTCGTCATCGGCGGCCGCTTCCATGCAGCAGGGAAAGCGTTTCCCAACATCCTCTTCTTTCACGGAAACGGAGAAATCGTGGCAGACTACGACGATCCGGCAGCGGTATACAATCGCTTGGGGCTCAATTTCCTTCCCGTGGATTATCGTGGATACGGACGATCTTCCGGCCGCCCAACCGTGTCAAGCATGATGCGGGACAGTCATAGTATATTTCGATTTGTCAAAGCGTGGCTTGAGGAACAGGGCCACTCGGGGCACTTCATTCTCATGGGGAGGTCCCTGGGCAGTGCTCCGGCACTGGAACTGGCGTGCAAGGTTCAAGATCGGGTCGATGCCCTTATTTTGGAGAGCGCCTTTGCCCGTGCAGAACCCCTCCTAACGTTACTCGGGATCGACCTCCGGGCCATTGGTTTCCGGGAAAAAGACGGATTCCGCAACCTCGACAAAATTCGGGAGTTTCTCGGCCCTACACTGATCATCCATGCGGAGAACGACCACATCATTCCGTTTTCCGAAGGAACGGACTTGTTTGAGGCCTCCGGAGCGGACGAAAAGAGGCTCGTGAAAATCCCAAGGGCAAACCACAACGACATCTTCGTAAGAGGCCTGTCCCTGTACATGGAGTCCATCCGCACACTGGCCTCCTCACTTCCCACCTCCGGCTGACAAGATCAAACGGCCGTGCAGGACGGCGGTCTCAGGCTTCCGATCACCTCTTGGATATTTTCCAACCCCTCCTCAAGGCAGAAATTCCGGAGGCCCTCCACGATCTCCAGAGCCGCCTTGGGTCGGACAAAATTGGCGGTTCCAACCTGGACCGCCTGCGCCCCGGCGATCAGGAACTCGAGGGCGTCCCGGTGATCCATAATTCCCCCGATGCCGATTACGGGAATTCGAACGGCCCGGACCACCTGATACACCATGTAGACCGCTACAGGCCGGACGGCGGGCCCGGAGAGTCCCCCGAACACGTTTCCAAGCTTCGGCTCGCGAGATCGGACGTCAATGGACATCCCCCGGAGCGTGTTGATCATGGAAAGTCCATGGGCTCCCGCCTTTTCTACGGCGCGGGCCACGGAAACGATGTCTGTCACATTGGGAGAGAGTTTCACAATCACCGGTTTGTCGCTCCATTGGAGGACCTTTTCCGTGACCCTTGCCGCGGCATCCGGATCGGATCCGAACACCATTCCACCGGAGTCCACATTCGGACAAGAGATATTGACTTCCAGGGCGCTCACTCCCTCTGCTCCCCTGAGTGCTTTGGCCACCTGCCCGTACTCGCTTACCCGGTGCCCGTAGATATTCACGATCACGGCCGTGTCCAAATCCCGAACAAGGGGCAGCTTTTCTTCAAGAAACTCCCGCACTCCGATGTTGGCCAATCCAATGGCATTGAGCATTCCGCACGGGGTTTCCGCAATCCGAGGGGGGAGGTTCCCTGCCTTGGGCTCCAGGGACAACCCCTTGAGCACAATACCCCCGAGCCGGTTCACGTCCACCAAAGAGGAAAGTTCAGTCCCGTACCCAAAAGTTCCCGAAGCCGTAAGCACCGGGTTCTTGAGTTCCATCGGACCGACTTTCACCCGGAGGTCCGGCGGTGATCCTGTCACAGGCGTTGCCAATCCAGCTCCTCCGCAAAGAACACGGGCCCTTCGACACAAACGCGGAGATAGGCTTTTCCATCGGCTTTCTTTGAGGCCTTGACCGCGCATCCCTGGCAAAGCCCCAATCCGCAGGCCATAACCGTCTCCAGGGAAACCTGGCAGGGCATTCCTTTCTCCTTGGCCAGCCGAGCCGCTTCTTTCATCATGGGAACGGGCCCGCACGCGTACACCACGGCCCCGGCTTCCGGGATTTCGTGTATTGCAGCTCTCAGCATGTCCGTGACGAACCCGTAATGCCCTATGGAACCATCGTCCGTGGAAACCCGGATGTCGGGAAAAGGTCCCCCGATCGCCGTGAGCCGGTCAAGAGGCACCGCTTCTCCGGCTGATCGGAATCCTGCCAGGAATCTCTGCGGCCAGTCATCCAACCTCTCGGCCAAGAAAAACAGAGGGGCGATTCCCATCCCTCCGGCCGCCAGGACCGCCGCTTCCCTTTTCTCGGGAAAGACGAAACCCCTGCCCAGAGGGCCGACAACGGACAGCCGATCCCCGGATCGCACACGCGACAGCATAGAGGTCCCCCGCCCCACCACCTGGTACAGGATGAACAGGCGTCCCTTGTCCCGAACCGCGCATATGGCGAAGGGCCTCCTCAAAAGAGGGTCCCCTGAAAGACCGACACGGATCATCACAAACTGCCCGGGATGGGACATCTCAGCGATTTCGGGGGCTCTCAGTCCCATGAGGAAAAGAGCGGGACCAAGGGCCTGGTTGAGAAAGACTTCCGTTTCCTGTTCGATCATTGGGCGGGCCTCTGACGCATTAAAGAAAACCGGCCTGCATTATACGTTTCCCCCGAAGACCTGTCCATGGGGAAGATCCGCACCGGGATCCCGTTTTGCGGTATTCTCGCCGGCGGGATTGCCGGCTGGAAATAGGGCAGGAGGGGTAGAAGGGAATCCCGAGGCCCGGCAACCCCTGACGATTCTATTCCTTCGCCACCAGATAGAGGTTCGCGACATAGGCCGGATCATCGAGAAGCCTGATATAGGCTCGGACTTTCATGCCGTTCTTGATGGCCAGGAGACACGCCGCCAGCATTTCCCTTTCCTGGTCGCGCCCGAGGATAAACCACCGGCTATCAAAGTCCGCAGGATTTGCCTCATGGGACAATTTGACATAGATCTT
>CAYVUX010000019.1:15415-16649 GCA_964455075.1 uncultured Desulfobacteraceae bacterium
TAGGTCCCGCAGCCTCGACCCGGCACGTGTACCACTGCGCCTTCGAAGGAGTCGGCCTTTCCCCCCCCGTGAGGAGAACGTAATTGTCCCCGTCTGCCACCGCTCCGCCCGGCGTGGAAGAGGTCCCTCCGGAGATGAAAAAGGCGATCTTGTCCCCTGCATTCAATTCAAAGCGGGTATTTTTCTGAAACACATAGTAGGTATACGTGGTGGTCAGCGGCTGTTCCCATGATCCCACTGCTTCGCCGTTGATCCTGATCTCAACGTGGGCGGAGTAGGTGCCCGGACCGGCAAGGCGTGCCCGGGTCTTCACCCTGGTGACCGTCATGTTCTTTTTGGCCTCAAAATCCCAATGCCGGCCGCCCGCATAGAAATAGTACTGGTGAAGCCCTTCCTGCTCTTCCGCAAATGTGTGTTTTTCCGCAATCTCGGCGGAAACCCATGCGGCAGGCAAGACAAGCAGCCACAAAACCGCCGAGCATGCTATAACGATTTTCACGGCTTTCATGTCCAAACCCCTTTCGACCTGCTTTCCTCCCTGTGCTCCCTGACCTCGCAAGGTTCGGCCGATGACCGGACCGCCTGCGAAGAAACGATCGCCACAGGGAAAGCGGCACCGGTGTTCCTCTTCCAGCAGCAATGAAATCCACCCCGGGAAAACCCTTTCACGGCAGATCCATCAAGGCAGAACAAAGAGATTCAGGATGTACGACGGATCTTTTGCGGGGTCCATGTATGCCCGCACCTTCATCCCGTTATTCATCGCCATGAGGGCCACCGAGAACATTTCCTTTTCCTGGTCGCGCCTGAGAATAAACCACTGCGTATCAAAGGCCTTGGGGGCCTCCGCATGCGACAATTTGACGTAGATCCTTTGCCACATGGGTCCTGCAGCCTGGACCGTGCAGGTGTACCAATCCAGTTTCGCCTGTGCAGGAAACGGGGCCGAAAGCAAAAGCCCCATGACAACGGCAACGATCAAAACCATTCCTTTCCTTGTCATGACCTCCTCCTTCCACAGTGTTCCATGAAACGCACATCAGATTCGGTGAAAAAGCTAGTCCCCCAGAAGCAGCCGAAGCCACGGCACAGGGCTCGACTCCCTCCCGCCTGGAGGCGGCGTCGGGCCCGGACCCGCATCCGGCGCACCCAGGTTCAACCGGCCGTGGCCGAATTTCGTGTCCATTCCCGGGCTCCCCATATCCACGGCCCGGTTGGCCAGAAACGATTCCAC
>CAYVUX010000020.1:0-16493 GCA_964455075.1 uncultured Desulfobacteraceae bacterium
GTTCTGATACGAAACGTACCGCCTTTCCTGCCCAAAGGCGCGCGATGGTATTATCCCCCACGTGAAATTTCAACAATTCGCATGGAGTTCTGGGATCCCTTGAATCCCCCGATAAAGGGCGGGGAGAGGGAATTCGCAAAAAACCTCGAGCGCCGCTTTCGTGAGGCCCTGGGCTTGAAATCAGGCGGCCTCAACAAGAGGCTGCATGACCGGAAGAGGGAAATGAAAGAGGTTCCGAAGACATGAAAAAGGCGGTACGTTTGAAAAAATACCAATCCTTTTCCGAACTCAGGGCGGGCGAAAGCCGCGGGGCCGACTACGAGATCCGCTTCCGGAGTGGAGACTCGGGAATCGCGGTCCTTGCGCCCCACGGCGGGGACATCGAGCCGGGTACCACGGAAATCGCCAACGCCGTGGCAGGAAAGGAGCACGGTTTCTACAGCTTCGAGGGACTGAAGCGAAAGGGGAATTCGAGGCTCCACATCACGAGCACCTGTTTCGATGAACCCTTGGGACTGGAGCTTGCAACCACGGCTGAGAAAGTCCTGGCCATCCACGGATGCAAAGGCGATAGTCCCATAATTTTTTTGGGGGGACGTGACACCGTCATGAAAGAAGCCCTTCGTGCATGCCTCGCAGAGGCAGGATTCCCGGTGGCCGAGACGCCCCGCTTCCCCGGGAAGAACGAACGGAACCTCTGCAACCGAGGACGAAACCGCGAGGGCGTTCAATTGGAGATCTCTTTGGCTCTCCGAATGTCTCTGTTTTCCGGGCTTGAAAGATCGGAGCGAAGCAAAGGCGTCACCAAACAATTTCACACGCTCGTCTCTTCCGTCAGAGAGGCACTTCTCACTCCCGTCTCCCGGCAAAACGACTCCCCGAACTCTCTGATACCTTGATCCTCCAAATCGGGATATTGGGGCAGCAGCTCCCGGGGTTTTTAGGTTGCCGGACTCTTCTTAAAGGCCCGCCTGGCCCGCCGGTCGTGGCGCCTGTAGGTGCCGTCCTGCATCTCCTTTTCAATGACATTCATGAACAACCGGCCCATTCTGAACGGATAGGAGCCTCTGGAATAGAAGGTATCCCACGCATAATCGTGGAGATCCTGGAGTCTCTGAGGTGCCATGTGTTTCGGCTGAAAGACCACTTTGCCGGCGGTGTAGTCCTGCCAGTTGTTGCTCAGGATCCTTCCCTCCGCTTCCAGCTTTTCCCGGATAGGCGAATGGGGAAAAGGAGTCAGCACGGTGAACTCGGCAATGTCGATGTCCAGTTCAAACAGGAAATCTATGAGGCGCCTGATGTAGTCTTCGTCATGGTAGTCGAGGCCAAGGAGGATGGTTCCCTCGACTCCGATCCCATGGTCCTTCAGCATCTTGACCCGGCGCTTCATGGCCGGCGAAATCTCGAAAATGGCCTGATACACATACCAGCACCCTGCATCGGCGGCCATTTTCATAATCCTGGAATTCGGGAGGATGGGGTGGGAAACCCATTTCTTCTTAAGGGGGGCTATGGCCGCAAAGAGCTCTTCCAACCATTTCCGATCCTGAGCCAGGGAGTTGTCCACGATGAAAAGCCGGTTGTTGTCTATGGAGGCCATCTCCGCGACCACTTTGTCCAGCGGTCGCGGGCGAAACCGTCTTCCACCCAGAAACCGCACACAGCATGGATCGCAGTTGAATTTGCATCCACGAGAGGCGTGAACGAGGTCGAGCATCTGAACACCCCGATAGTTGTAGAGATCGCGATTCAGGATCTCTCTCCGGGCCGTGCCCACCTTGTCCATGTCCGGGTGTTCATCCAGATAATCGTAAACCCTTTTCAACCGGCCTGCACGGAAGTCATCCATTACGGACGCAAACCGTCCCTCTACTTCACCCAGGAACACCGAGTCTGCGTGCCGTTCAACCTCCTCTGAATGGAGCATTGCCGCGATCCCCCCGAAGATCACCGGCACCCCCGCGGCCCGGAACGTTTCTGCGATTTCAAACGCCCCGGGAAGTTGGCAGGTCAACATGACCGATATGCCTACCATGTCCGGCGGGTCGTCATAGCGGACCGTTTCCAGATTCTCATCCGTGAATTCCAGATCCACGTCTCCGGGGACCTCCGCGGCAAAAACGACGGGGCCATGAGGGGGGAGGTGGAACTCCGGCTGCTTTTCCAGCTTCGGCCAGGCCGGGTATATCAGCTTCATTCTCATTTGAGATTCCGTGAACACGAACACTTTTTCATTTCAGCGCACCCGCTTTCCACCGTTCCAAAAACTCCTCATAGAACGGCGGCGGCACCAAACAGATGTTGTCCTCGGCATCCAGCATCATTTGCACGGTAAAACCGGTCGTCGCCGTCCTGCCCTCCGCGTCCCTGATAATGAATTCATAGTTCAGCCGAGCGGCTTTCGACCAGTGAAGCACGGCCTCAATGACCACTTCCTCCCTCAGCCCAAGGGGCCGGTGGTAGTCCACATGCAATTGCTTGATTGGGACCACGACACCGTTCCTGAAGAAATCCATGTAGCCGATGCCGTATTTCTCGCCCAGGGCGTCCCGGGCGTCCTCAAAGTAGCCGGCGTAACGCCCGTGCCATACGATGCCCAGTGAGTCGACCTCCTCAAAACGCACCCTTCTTCTTGTCCGGGTTCGTAACGGGCCCGGTGCGTCCTCATTCGCGGGAAAATAGGGCTTCATGATCATCCCATGACCCTCCGGGCGGTACACGTCAGGATAAAGGAGGATGCGACGCCTTCATGCAGGCGGATCCGCACATCGAAACAGGCGTCTTCGTCCGAAGGCTTCTCCCTGCACAGGACCTCCACTTCCTGCTCCGGCATGATGCGCATACGAAACTTTGCTTTATCCAGACGGAGCAAGTTGAGAGGATGACCGCTGAACTCCTCGGCCGTCTTTCGGGCGATCAGAACCTGAACCATGGCAGGAAGGATGGGAAAAGATGGGAAGTGCCCGGAAAACCCCAAAAAATCTGATGAGAAACAATATCTCTTGACAGTCCATCCGTCGTCTTGCACACGCAAAGGACCCAAATCGGCGTGCTCGAGCCCTTCCTCGAATCTCGCCGCATTTCCCACGGATTCACCCCGATCGTCTCATCCCTATGTTGCCCGTTCTGCGGCTCGCTCCGGCAGGCCCGGAGATTCAAGAGGCCCCGTATCCATCCATCCCCGGCCATTCGGAAAAAGGCGTCGTGGAGCGGACCACGTGCATCCCCGCGTCTCCGAACCGCTTGAAAGCCTCGTCGGCCTTGTCCGTATAGTCCATAACGCCGGGCACAACCACCGGCGAGGTGCAATCCTCCAGGAGGTAGACCTTCCTCACCAGTGCCGGATCACGGGCCATAACGTCCTCCAGGAGATCCGCAATGGTCCACGCCACACAGTGGCTCTTGGCCTGCCCGGCAATGGCGACCGCATCATACGCGGTCAGTTTCCTGAAGATCTTCTCGCTTTTCCCGGCAATCGGCTTTCCCCCAGGCCCTTTCGTGACCTCGGGGCCGAGCACGGAGTAGTGCTCTGTGAATGGGTTTTCCCCCTTGACGTGGAAATCCGGATGCGTGGATCGTGCTACCGAATGAAAGAACAACGCCTCTTCCACCCCAGGGACCAGTGCATGCCCGATCCCTCCGATCATGGCATGATAGGGCCAGACCGTGAGGTTGTATTTTCCGCTCTCTTTCAACTGTCTGGTGTAGTGCTCCAGGTACTTCCGGCCGTACTCCGGGGTGATGTTCAGCGTTTCGCACAGATCGGGGTTGAACCGCCACCGGCCTTCCCGGACATTCTCTTCCGTCACGATGGTGAACGGTTCGGGATGATCCCCCTTTTCGTCCACGAGAAAGATGCTGTGGAACACCTGGGCCACGTGGTGCGTGTCCATGGTGGGAACGATCTGGGTGAGGCGATGGAGGTTTCGATAGATGAACCGGCACAAGCGTACGTTGTCATCAACGGCCCCCGTCCCGGAGCGCCCCCCCACATAGAGTTCGAACCCGGGAATGCAAAAGGTATTCTGGATATCGACCAGGATGAGGCAAACCTTGAATGCGTCCTCCGAAATGGGACGGATCCCATATTTTCCGGCCCATTCCGGAGACGACCGTGCCAGGCGTTCGTAGTCCACCCTCCAGATTTGCCCGAGTTTTTCAGGATCGAAATGTGGAGGGACCTCAAGTTCATTTTGGAGCATTGTCTTCTCCCCTCCCTTTCGGCGTCTGTCTCGAACCCTCGCCTTTCCGGCTCTTTGCCCGGTTCCACGAAAACAAGGCTCCGAAACACCGCCGCAGGAGCAACAGGGTTTGATCCCGCTCTGGCCCTCCTTCTCTACGTTTGCGGTGTTCGCTCCCGGCGTTTGCCTTTGACCTTACATCATCTCCTTATCGCTCTGCTCCACCGCTCTGTCAATCTGGGCCTGAAGCTGCTGAGGCAGTCCGGGGATTTCCACGCTCAAAAATCCACGCACAATGGTCGCTGTGGCCTCGTCTTCACTGAGGCCTCTGGACATGAGATAGTAAATTTCCTCCTGGGCGATCTTGCCTACCGCCGCCTCATGGGACATCTCCACGCCGTCCGCCTTGCCTTCCAGCTCGGGAATGGCATGGATTCGTCCCCCGTTGAGGATCAGCCCCCGGCATTCCAGATGCGCTTTCACTCCGGGTATCTCTCCAACCAGGTCTCCGCGTGCAATAATATCGCCGCCGTTCGTGATGGCACGGGAAATGATCTCCGCGCGGGTGTCCTCATCCCTCAGAAGAACGCGGCCGCCCACATCCATTTCCGAACCTTGGCTGCCCACGAGCAGGCTGTAGAACCGGGCCACCGCCCCTTTGCCGATCAGATGTGTCGTGGGATACATCTGGAGCGATCTCACGGGCTTCATGCAAATGTAGTTGTTCAGGAAAAGACCGCCTTCCTCCACCGTCCCCACGGACCTCGCCCGGACTTTCATGTCCTCCGCCCAGTGGTGGATCATGGTGAAGCTGAGCTTTGCCCCTTTCTTCACGTAGAACTCGGAAACCCCGATGTGAAGTCCCTTGTGGAGGTGCGCGGCGGTAGCGCACCCGGTAATGATATGAAGCTCACTGTCCTCCTCTGCAATGATGATATTGTGGACGTTCTGGCTCATGCTCTCCTTTTCCAAATAGAGACAGGACTGCACCGGGGAGATAACCCGGCTTCCGGGGAGGGCCCGAATCACGTATCCATCGTGCAAGTCCAGCTGAACCCTGGCCGTATATTTATCCGTGTCCACAGGGACCAATTTCCAGTAGTAGTCCCTTACCCAATCATTCTCCTGGAGTGCTTTCTTGATGGGGATAACCTCCAGGCCGGAGTCCTTGACCCCCGCGTGAATCACCGAGGAATCCTTTTGTATGAACGTACCCGATCGATTTTTCTCCTCGGCGTCAATGCCCGCCAAAATCATTCGTTCTTTGTCCCCATCGGACAGCGAACCGAGGTCGTTTATGTATTCGTGAGGATTGGATTCCGAGGAATACTCTTCAAGTTCCACATCCTGTCCCAGCGCCGCCCTCTTGTCTTTCGCTTTCCTGGCCCTTTCGTCTAGATCGAGCATCGCACGCACTCCTCATATCCTACTTTGCTGATACATTTAAAGATTTCCCTTGCATTGGTGGTACAGCTCAGCTCGCCGTCATACAGCACCTGCCCTTTGTCGGCCGTCACGTAGTCCAGGATGAATCCGGTATGGGTGATAATCAGCCCCATCCGCGTGCGCTCCCGGCGCTTCTCTTTCTGCGATTTATCCGGTGTGATCTTGAAGTCCCTCTGAAGCATTTCACTGATCGTATTTCCGATGAGGGCCATGTTCTCCAAGTCCACGCCGGACTCGGGTTCATCGAACAACAACAGCTCGGGAGACTGGGCCATCAACTGGAGGAGTTCGGAACGCTTGATCTCGCCTCCTGAAAAACCCGCGTTAATGTCCCGTTCGAGAAAATCCGTGAAATTCAATTTCCGGGCCAGGCCTTCCAAATCATCCAACTTACCTCCCCCGCAGATCTCCACCATCTTCCTGGTCTTTACTCCGTTGATGGTGGGGGGCCTCTGGTACGACATGCCGATTCCAAGCTTCGCCCGTTCGTTGAGAGGCATGCGGGTTATATCCTCCCCCTTGAACATCATCTTTCCCCCGGTCACCCGAAACTGAGGATATCCCATAATCGTCATGAGCAGGGACGTCTTTCCCGAACCGTTCGGGCCGAACAACACGTGGGTTTCGCCGTCCGGGATCTCGAGATCGATGTGCCTGAGAATCTCCTTGTCTCCCAGCTTTACCTGCAAATCTTCGATTCGAAGCATCTTCTCCTCCTTCAGGGGTCTACGATTCCCCCTGGCCCTCTCAACCGTCTCCCTCACAAAGCCTCCGCAGTCTGCAACGGACCGGACATTCCCGGCGGAACAAACGGCGCCGTCGTTTGGGGAAGAAACGGTTTCAAAAAGACAGGAAGACGAACCATTCACCAAAACCCTTCTATTTTATTTGGGTCCGGACAGTGGTGTCAATCCCGAAAGGGATACCTCTTGTCTCTGCAAGGCCGGCTGTTTTTCCATCCATGAAACCGGAAAATCACCCCGGCCCGAAAACCTTTTCGGACGGGGCAAGCCGGACGGCGCCCGCATCAGGACCTCCCCGCCAAAAACGGAAAACGCATGATCCAACAGGAAACCGAAAATCATTCTCTCCATTTTTCCCTTGAAATGTTTTTTGTGAATGCTCAAATAGGATAGAGGGATTTTTCCCGGGAAGGAAAGAGAGCGTATTTCTATTCTTGCGTTCCTGAAGAACGTCCGGTTCGCTGGATCTTCTCCGGGGCGGCCCGCGTGACCTGCAAGACCAAGATGGAGTGTGACATCCAAAGACCTGGAGGAGCATATCCCATGCCCAGGGAAATGGAAAAAGAGCTGGATGAATTTCTTGACGACTTAAAGGAGGACATTATCGAAAGGCCGCAAGGCTTTCGGACCGATATTGTACTCAGGAAGGGGCTGTTTCCCGATATGGAACCTCCAAGAATTGAGGTTGTCCTGCTGGACCCCGAGGAGGCCACCGTGGCCTGCCGGAGGATGTCCGACCCCCTGAGCGGCGAAGGAAAAGGAGACTGGCTCGTTGTGGACGTGGAAGAACTCATCGATGAAGCCCTTGCCTGGGAAGCGGACCTTGTCGATATGTTGGAGCAGATGGGGGATGATGTGGAAGAATAAGACGACTCGGAGTAACCCCTGCTTCGGATCTTCCGGAACCGGCGGGGGGGTTCGACCGGAATTTCCTGTCCGGGCCTTGTAAAGGGATTTACAGCACCTTCTGATCGAAATCCTTGCTCAAGGATTGGAGTTCTCTTGAGAGCTTAGGCTTCGTTACGAACACCACGAGATCGAAAGCATCTTCCTTTGTCCGGCCCTCGGCCGCATAGACGAGCTTGAGTTTCCCTTCACCTTCTCTTTCCACCGAGACGGGCGCACCCTCCACGACTTGAAGCCCCGGAAGCTTCCGGGCCTCCGCCAGGAACTGATCCCTAAAAGACTCGCATATCGGGGAAATCAGGACCGTTTCAAGTCCTTCGCTGCTTTGGAGGGCCAGGGCCGCTGCGTTGACTGAGAAAATCGAGGAACGAAGCAGATGGTCCTCCTCGGCCTTCGGATCGGCCTGCACCAGGGCGATTTTCACAGGGATATCCCCGTTCAAGGGAGAAACGACCATCCCGTCGGTGGGTCCCAGCGGTGAAAGCATCCTCTCCATCTGAAGATCCGTGATGACGTCGGGATAACGTCCGAATCCGAATTCCGAAGGAAGTGGTTCAAATTGGTTGTCCTGGCCTCTGGTCAAGATCACCTCATCAAACTCCCGCTCCACTTCCTCATCCGGGATGGAGAAATCAATGGCTTCGGGCTTACACTCCGCCCAGCACAGCGCACAGCCCAGACAGCGCCTGCAACTGAGACAACGCCCGGCTTCCTGGACAGCCGTTTCTTCAGGGAACCCGGTTTCCACTTCCTGAAAATTCCCTCTTCGTTCCTCCACAGAAATCTCGGGCATCTCCGCCCTGGGAGACGGGACGTCCTGGAACGGTATGATGTAGCGTCTTTCCTTTTCGTAATGCATACTTATCTGCTCCTCAGGCATTCATGGATCCCCAAGGCCCCTCGTTTCCCGGCGGCGATCGCCCGAATGGCGATGTCCGGTCCGGTCACCGCATCGCCCCCGGCGAAAACACCCGCAATGTTGGTTGCCCCGGTCGTCTCATCGATCTCAAAGGTATTCCAGCGGGAGAGCTGAAATTCATGATCGTCGCCGAGGAATTCCAGGTCTGTGCCCTGGCTGATGGCCGGCACAATGGTTTGGGCATCGATGACATATTCGGATCCTTCAATAGGCACCGGCCTTCGACGCCCGGAGGCGTCCGGTTCTCCCAACTCCATTTTGATGCACTTCATGCCGGTCACTCTTCCGTTCTCTCCCAGGATTTCCACGGGCGCCGCCAGATACTGCAGAATGACCCCCTCGTGTTCGGCGGCGTCAATCTCCCAGGAATTCGCCGGCATTTCCTTCTTGGTCCTTCTGTAGAGGATATAGACCTCGTCGAAGCCCGCCCGCCAACCGACCCGGGCGGAATCGATGGCCGCGTTTCCCCCGCCGATCACGATGAGCTTTCCTTTGGCTTCCTTCGCATTTCCAAGGGCTTGTTCCCTGAGAAAAGTCACGCAGTCCACGATTCCTTCGTACTCATCCTCTCCGGGAACGCGCAGTTTAAGGCCCTTATGGCACCCGGCTCCCAGAAAAACGGCATCGTGGCCTTTTCGAATCTCTTCGAAAGAAATGTCCTTTCCCACGCGTGTTGTACCGGATATCGATGCCCATATTGGAAATGAGATCCACTTCCCGCTGGAGCAACTTCTTGGGAAGCCGGTACTCGGGGATTCCGACCCACAGGTAGCCGCCGGGCACGGGAAGCGCCTCAAAAATGGTGATGTTCGCATAGCCCAGCCGCGCGAGATCATAGGCGCAGCTCAGGCCGGCAGGCCCGGCTCCGATAATGGCGACATTCTCGGAGTGCTTTTTCTCCGGGGTCTCGTAGGTCGGCTCAATCCCCTCATTCAACTCCACATCCGCCACAAAACGCTTTAGAAAACAGATGCTTATGGGCTCATCCAGATATTGCCGGTTGCAAGCGGTCTCGCAAGGGTGCGGGCAGACCCGCCCGATGCTTCCGGGCAATGGAAGCCGGTCTCGAATGGTTTCCAGAGACTCCAGGTACTTTCCGTCCGCGATGAGGCCCACGTAGCGTCGGATGTCCAGATTGGCCGGGCAGGTCCGCTGGCATACAGGCATATCCTCTTTGAAGATATTGTACTCCCCGGCCTGCGGGTTCGAATAGTCCACCGCGGTCCTAAAGGTAAAGTCCTCGTCGAAATCGTCGAACATGTTTACGGGACAAACCCGGATACAGGCCTTGCAGTCGTCGCATTTGCTGTTGTCCACCCTCGTGCTTCGCTTGAGAATTCGGGTCTTGATCTTGCCGTCTTCCCGGCTCGCGCTCTTTATATCACTGAAGGTAAGGATCTCGATATTTTCGTGATTCTTCACCTTCTCCAGGTCGGGATTTTCAAAGGCCTCCTCGGGCTTGACCAGCCGGTCCCTCGGGATCCTCTCCCCGCCGAGGGTCGGAAATTTCTCCACCACGGTCACCCGATTCCCCGACTCGGCCTGACCAAGGCTCGCCTGGATTCCCTGCAGACCCCCTCCGACAATCAGTACATTTCTCTCTTCCACAGCATTACACCTCTTGTGGTACCAGCTTGAATAGGGGAGTTCTTCCGGAAACCTTGTCCAGGGCTACCATGCCTTTTCTCTTGAGGGCCGTGATGTATCGAAAGACCCTCTCGGAAGGCATGGAAAGGGCCTCGGCCAGGGTCTTTACCGACTGCTCTCCCTCCCTCAGTTTGGAGAGAATTTCCTGGACGTCGGTCTCCTCCAAGATGATCATGTCGATTGCCCGGCGGAACTCGTGCTCCGTAAAGATCTCCCCGTACGCGTTTCCCTTTTCCAGGAAGGGACTCCTTTTGCCGATCACCCACCGGATTTTCTCGCCGCTGAGCACAGCCTTGGCCGTTTCGAGCTTTTTGAACACCTCCGGTTTCTTCACCCGGTCCCCTTCGCCTCCGAGTGGCCCCAGAGATCGAATGGTTTGGTCGAATTCCGTGACGAGATTCACGAACACCGCGGCTTCTCCGGAGGAACACTGCTTGAAAGCCAGCCGCTCTTCGTTGACCCCGACGTGATTGAAAAGCCTCCTGGTCATATCCATTTTGGCTTTCGCCTGGACATTTCCGGTAATGTAGTGGCAGTCACCAAAATAGCACCCCACTACCAGCAGGCCGTCAAGGCCCTTCCCGAAAGCCTCGGCGACCAGGGCCGGATCCAGCCGGCCGGTGCACATGAGCCGCACGATCTTTACTTCCGGCGTATATTGTAGTCTGGAAACTCCAGCCAGATCAGCAGCGGAGTAACCTCACCATGTACAACAAAATACCAGAATCCTGGGAGAGAAATCGGCCAATGGAAACCTCCTCGAAGCCGGGTTGAACGTTTATTTCGGGTCCTGGACACCGGCCCAACCGGGAGTCCTTTCGGGACCGGCGCTAGCTCGCCTCCTGCAACAAGAACGCGTCGACCTGCGCCTCAATCTGCTCATCCGTAAAAGAGTTGATGCTCAATGCATGCTGGTAGCACGTGGCCGCACAGACGCCGCAGCCCTTGCACGCCACGTCAATGACGTGCACCTTGCGCCCTTTTTCGGTGTTGCGGATTTCGAGCGCCCCATACGGGCAAAGAGCCACGCACAAACCGCATCCCCTGCAGGCGTCCTCGTCTGCCAGCACCGAGATCACGGGCTCCACCTCGATAGAGCCTTTGGCCAGCGGAATCGACGCCCTCGATGCCGCGCCAAGACCCTGGGCCAAGGTCTCCCGGATATTGGCCGGAAACCGGGCGCTTCCGCAGAGGTACACGCCGTCGGTGGCGAAATCCAGGGGCTTCAGCTTTACATGGCCCTCCAGGAAGAAACCGTTCTCATCCATGGGAACACGCAGAAGACGGGAGACCTCCTCCGCATCCCCTTGAGAAACCACCGGCGTGGACAGGACTACCAAATCCGCGGGCAGCTCCATGTCCTGCCCCAGCAGGGGATGATACACGGTCACCTTGCCTGCTTCCACCTTGGGCGGCGCGGACGGCTCGAAATTGATGTAGCGAATGCCCTTGGCCTTCGAGTCCCGGTAGATTTCCTCATTCTCCACCCCGTACATCTGCATATCGCGGTAAAGGATGGAAACCCGGGCCTCCGGGTTTTGTTCCCGGATAAGCATGGCGTTCTTGACTGCCGCCTGGCAGCAGATGCGGGAGCAATAGGGCCTTTCCTCATTCCGGCTGCCAACGCACTGAATCATCACCACGTGCTTGACAGAGGAGTCCAGCCCTTCAGCCAAAAGGTTTTCCAGTTCGAGCTGGGAAATAACGCTTTTCCCATCGTAGCCATAAAGTCCCTCAGGGACGAATGCCCGGCCGCCCGTGGCCACCACAATCACGCCGACGTCCACCTTTCTCGTGCCGGACTCCGTTTCAATCCCGGCGTTGTACTTGCCGATGAATCCACTGACCTCCTTGAGCCTGGCATTGGTAAACACCGTGATTTTCGGGTGGTTGAGGACTTCCTCTGCCGTTTTACGGGCCAAGTCTTTTGCAGAGATCATGCTAGGACCGAGCTTGTTCAGCCGATTCAGCATGCCGCCCAGTTCTTCCTGCTTTTCCAGGAGCACCACCTGGTAATTCCGTCTTGCAAGCGCCAGAGCCACGCTCATTCCCGCAATCCCCCCGCCGACGATGAGCGCGCGGGGCGTCACCTCGCTCATGATGGCCTGCTGGGGCTCCAGCAGGGCGGCCTTGGCCACCCCCATTCGGACCAGGTCTTTGGCCTTGTTCAATCCCTCTTCTTGCTGCCTCATATGAACCCAGGAGCACTGGTCCCGAATATTCACCATTTCAAACAGGTAAGGATTGAGGCCCACCTCCGCACAGGAACTCCGAAAAAGGGGCTCGTGGGTCCTGGGCGTGCAGGAAGCAACCACCACCCGATTCAGGTCCTGCTCCTGGATTCCCCGTTTGATTTCGTTGATCCCGCCTTCCGAGCAGGTGTAAAGGTTTCTTTGCACGAAAACCACGTTGGGGAGAGACTGGGAGAACTCCTCCAGCTTCTCCATATCCAGGTACCCTGCGATGTTTGAGCCGCAGTGGCAAAGGAATACTCCGATCCTGACTTCCTGGTCCTTTTTCTCAGGCAACGGCTTTCTCCTTTTCCGAATCGGATTCAAATGCGATTTCAGCGGCACGCTCAGCGGCGCTTGAAGCTTGGGCCACGGATTCGGGCACATCCATGGGCGACTCTGCACACCCGCAGACAAATATTCCCTCTCTCGTGGTATCGACCGGGGACAAAGGACTGGTCTTGACGAATCTATACGCATCCAATTCCAGTCCGAGCTTTTCCGCGAGCTCTTCGATCCCCTCGGGCGGAGCGCACGCGGTGGCCAGGACAACCATGTCAAAATCCTCGCTTTTGACTTTCCGCTCCCTGGTGTCCTCGTAGGTCACCACCGGGTTGTGATCGGGGCCTTCCGTTATTTCCGCGACACGGCCCCGCACATAGGTGATGTTGGACTGATTGCCCCCCCGGACCTTGTATTCCTCGAAACCCTTTCCCACGGCCCGGATATCCATGCCGAAGATGGTGCTGGTGGTCTCGGGCCCGTGCTCGTGTGCAATGGTTGCTTCCTTGATGGAATGCATGCAGCAGTAGCCGGAGCAAAAAGGATAGAAGCGGAAATCCCTGGATCCCACGCATTGGATAAAGGCCAGACGTTTGGCCACCGTAAATGTCTCGGCCCTGTCTTTCAAGGCATTCAAGGGGCCCTCCACGGCAAGGTGGGCCTCGTACTTCTCCCCCCACTTGCCTTTTTCCTCATCGTCCGGATACTCGCCTGCCTTATACTTCTTATAGAAATCGGGGGAAGTTTCCCCGTATTTCTCTTCGTACTTCTCCAGGGCCTTTTTCGATTTCTTGACCTTCTTTTCCAGTTCCTGGATCTCCTTTTCCACGGCCCGATCGGAAGGGCGATCCAAATGGCCCCCGGTAGGTCCGCTGGCGCTCAGCAACCGCTCGAATTCCATGGCCGTGACCACATTGGGGATCTTTCCATAGCGGTACTCCGGAATCGCCGAAGGATCGAAAACCTTGTAGCCCGCGGCCACGATGATCGCCCCGACATGCAATTCCACCAGCCGATCTTTCTGATCAAAATCGATCGCTTCCGCCTGGCAGGTCTTGCTGCATATCCCGCACTTCTTTCCGTTCAACTGGCGGCAAAATTGCGCATCGATGGTGTGTGTGGTGGGGATGCCCTGGGCAAAGTAGCTGTAGATGGCTTTGCGTTCCCCGATGCCTTCGTTGAATGCGTCGGGGACCACCGTCGGGCACTTCTCGGCGCAGGCCCCGCAACCGGTGCATTTGTCCTCATCCACGTAGCGGGCTTTCCTGCGGACCGTGACCGAAAAATCGCCTTTTTCGCCTTTTACTTCCTCTACTTCGCTGTATGCGAGGAGTTCAATATTCGGATGTCGACCGACATCCAGCATTTTCGGCGAGAGAATTCAAATGGCGCAGTCGTTGGTAGGAAACGTCTTGTCCAACTGGGCCATCTTGCCCCCGATGCTGGGAAGCGTCTCCACCAGGTGGACCTTCACGCCCATATCCGCAAGGTCCAAGGCCGATTGAATGCCCGCAATGCCTCCGCCAATAACAAGAACATCTTTGCTCACAGTTCTCCTCCTCGTTCATTCAGAAGACGTGTTGCGTGCTCCGGGTCCGTTCCACACTTCCGTTTCCGTCCAACCTCAACAGGAACAACCGCTCTAACACAGATCAACTTCCACGCGAGCTTCCGCTTCATAAGACCGCAGCCCGCAACACGCAACACGCGCAACCCGCAAAAAAAATCAAAAGCCGGACAAGAACCGCCTAAGAAACCATTCGCCCGGCCACCAGATCGTAGAGATCTTCGATCTCGATGTCCAAATCAAACGCCGCTTTGGCGCACCGGAAATGAATCTGGCATTTCGGGCAAGCCGTAACCAGCGTCGTGGCACCGGTTTCCCGGGCCTCCTTAAGACGCTCCAGTTGGATTTCCTTGCTGCAGGTCGAGCAGTTCATCCACCCCGTGGTACCACAGCAGATCCCGTTTTCCCGGCTTCGGAACATCTCCGCAAGTTCCATGCCCGGCAGGGCCCCGATGATCCTTCGCGGCGCATCGTAGATGCCCGCGAGCCTCCCGAGCCTGCATGGATCGTGGTAGGTGACCACCTCGCTCCGCTCCTCGAGACTCAGGGCCCCCGCCTCGATCTTCTCGGCGAGAACGTCGAGGATGTGAACCGGTTCAAACCCGAGCTCTCCGAAAATCTTAGCGTAATGCGTCTTGAACGTGTAATAGCCCTCCGGACAGCTGAAAACGACCTTCTTGGCCCCTGAGGCGCGAATTACTTCCAAGTTCCGTTCGGCCAGCTTCTTAAAGGTTTCTTCGTCTCCGTTCCACAGGGCGTCATGGCCGCAGCACCTTTCGTCATTGCTCACCACAGGCTCGATGCCGCAGCCGTTTAATATCTTCAGGACGTTTTGCGCTCCTTTAATGGAGCCCGCCTGGATGTCCCGAAACACGACATCAAAAAAAGGCCTGCATCCGACGAAATAGAAGACGTCCCCCTTTTCTTTTACTCTTCCTTCCCCGATCCAGGAAGTGCGGTCCTGGTGGACATCCAGCGTCTGGATGGCCATGATCGTTTGAAGCATCCCGTTGTGGGCGGGGACGCCCTGGAAACCCAGGGCATGGGCCTCGTCCCGCATGAGGCGCACGAATTCGGGAAAATCTATGCCTGCAGGACAGCGCACACTGCACTGGGCACAGGTCAGGCAGCTCCATATGGTACTGTCGGAAGGCTCCTCCAGTTCATAAAGGGAGCGTTCAATAATCCGCCTCGGAGAAAAATCCGGGAAGACTTTCGCCACCGGGCAACTCCCCGTACACACTCCGCAGTCCAGGCAGTAGTAGGTCTTGGTGGCTTCGATCAATTGAGCTAGAGCAGTCATTCCTAAGCCTCTCGTTTGCCGGCCGGTTCAGGCCGCTTTTTTCAGGCTTGAAGGTCCGAGGGATCGGACCTTTTCTGTGAACTCCGTGGCCACCTCCGCAAACCGGGTTCCCTCGGCGGAAGAAATCCATTCCAACCGCAGCCTGTCCGCTTCGATTCCCAGGATCTCCACCAGTTCCTGGGTCTGGCCGAACATTTTCTCCGCTTTTACATTACCGTCCAGGTAATGACAGTCCCCGATGTGTCACCCGGCCACGAGCACCCCGTCGGCACCCAGCTGGAATGCCTTGAGGATGAAGTTGGGATTGATCCTGCCGGAGCACATCACCCGGATGATTCTCATGTTGGGCGGGTATTGAAACCGGCTCACGCCCGCGAGATCCGCTGCGGAATACGCGCACCAGTTGCAGGCGAATGTGACGATTCTCGGATTGAATGTTTCAGCCATAAGAAACTCCTTGTCTCAACGGCCCAGGCTTCCGGCGCCCACGGGCAAGCATCCTCAAGCGTACCCGGAGGCTCAGAGGGCATTATCCCTCCAGGGCCGCCTCCACCATAGTGATCACCTCTTGATCATCGAAATGAAAGATGGAAGCCGCCCCCGTCGGACAGGCCACCGCGCAGGAACCGCAGCCTTTGCACAGGGCCTCCTGTACCCGGGCCACCGTGCGTTGCCCTTCCAGTTCCACCAGGGACACGGCATTGTAAGGGCAGCTCTCCACACACTTTCCGCACCCCCTGCACAGGACTTCGTCCACATGAGAGACCACCCCTTCCACCGTAAGCTCCTTTTTGGAAAGCACCACGGAGGCCCTCGACGCCGCGGCCTTGGCCTGGGCCACGCTCTCCTCGATCGGCTTCGGATAATGAGCCATGCCGGCCAGAAAGATCCCCTCGGTGGCGAAGTCCACGGGCCTCAGTTTTGCATGGGCCTCCATGAAGAAGCCGTCCTCGTTCAGAGAAAGCTTGTACATCTGCGCCAGTTCCTCGCTCGGCCGTGGAACAATGGCTGATGCCAAGACAAGAAAATCGCTCTCGATGAGAACGTCTCTTCCCAGCACGTGATCCTTTACCCTCACAGAGAGCTTGCTTTTTCCCTTCTCCACGATCGGCTTCTCATCAACGTTGTAGCGGATGAAAATCACCCCGAGCCTGCGGGCTTCCCTGTAGAGTCTCTCGCGCTGCCCGTAGGTACGGATGTCCCGGTACAGGACATATACGTTCATCTCCGGATTGCGTTTTTTGAGCTCCAGGGCGCTGTGAACCGAG
>CAYVUX010000021.1:0-6337 GCA_964455075.1 uncultured Desulfobacteraceae bacterium
TCTGTTCGTAGAGTTCTTTTCGGATGTGCTCCGGGTCGACAATGGCGTGGGTGGACATGTTTGCAATGATGGGGATGGAGGCAATGTGAAAACGGTTGTCTTGCAGCTCCTTCTTGAATTTCTCTGCGGCGGGCCTCATGATGGGGGTATGAAACGGGCCCTCGACCCGTAACAGGGTGGTCCGCTTCCCATGCTTTTTCAGTTCCTTGGCCATTTCGCCAAGCCTGCGTTTGGAGCCTCCCACGACGATCTGATGCTTGGTGTTGTTCAGGGTGATGTTCACCCCGTAGTCTTTGCAGGTCGCACAGAGGGCGTTGTAATCCAGTTCTTCTTTGCGGTCCACAATGGCCATAAGTCCCGATTCCGGGTAAGCCTTGCCCCATTCGGTCATATACGTGGCCCTCTTGACCACAAGCTCCAGCGTGGTTTCGAAATCCAGGGCGCCCGCCACCAGCAGAGCGGTGTATTCCCCCAGGCTGTGACCGGCCACGGAAAATATGTCGCAGGAGACCCCCAGCTCGCGAAGTCGCGCATCAAAGGCCTTGAAGCAGGCGTAGCCCGCGGTCAGCATGGCAGGCTGGGTGTAAATGGTCTTGTCAAGGTCGGCCCAGTGCATAATTTTCCTTCCCAGGGCCGGCTTCTTGAAACATTTTTCGGAAAGATCGTACCCCAGCACTTCATTGGCCCGATCGAAGATATCCCTTGCAAGTTCGTATTCATCGTAAAGATCCTTGCACATCCCGACAAATTGCGAGCCCTGACCGGGGAAAACCAGTGCGATTTTGGCGTGGTACATGGCTGCAGCCATTCTCCTTGGAATCCGAAAGGCAATCGAGAAAAATTTTCTCGAGCACTTCCGGATGATGGATTTTCAAAGCCTTTGCAATCAGTTGGGTGATCGTAAATGATTCCTGGAGACGTGTCAAGCTGTCCGGCGGGAAGATTCCGGCTGAAGAAAGGAGCCCCCGGTCATAGCCGGGCCCCGATTCTCGAGCGACCGGTCAAAAGGGGGGACACCGAGGCGGGAACTGCGAACGGTCTGTTCCCCTTGAAAGCCCCTCCTTTTCATAGTATAAGTCACTTTTTGATCCATCAAAGGACAGGGAGGAGGACCTTTTTTATGAGTGGACCGATGGGAATCATCCGATCGAACAGCATCAGGGAGTATGAGAACCTGGGGCCGATCCATGAATGGATCGAGGGAAAGTCTTGCCTGGTCATGGACCGCGTGACCTTTCGGGGAGCAAAAGGGTGCATTGCCTGTTACCACAACCCGCCGGTCCACCAGGTCGGGAACGCAGCACTGGACGCCTATCTCGAAGGCCTTGAGCGGGTCCTGGAAGAGAAGTCGGACCTCGAATTCCTGATTCTTTCGGGAGCAAACGATCCCGTCCACGCAGGCGGAGACCTCAAGGAGAGCCTGACCAAACTGGACAGGACTCTTGAGACAAAGAGGAAAATGGAGGTGGAGGGAGCATCCGCCGAGGAGACTGACCGGCTTTTTGATTGGGCCGATAAACGATTGAGGAAGGGTTTTGAACTCTATACGAGGCTTAGGAAGGTCGCTGAAGATATGAGAGTCGTTGCGCTTTGCGGAGGCGGAACCCGTTTCGGAGGCTCCGCTGAAATTCCGCTTATGGCCGATTATCTGGTGGGAGACTCGCGGAGCGGCATGTGCTTCAGCGAAGCCATGATCGGCCTTATCCCCGGCTGGTCGGGGATTGGTCGGACTTTGACGAAAGCGGGCCTCGTCAATGCGCGATACATGGGACTGACCTCCAGGGAAGTGAAAGCCCAACGGCTTCGGGACATCGGCATCTACAACGTAGTGGTGGACGTGCCTTTCTCATTTCCGAAGAGACAGAGGACGGAAAACCCTGCCGAGGATAAGGCCCGATATGTCGAGGATCTGGAACGTCACCATGAGCAGACGGCGATGATTCTGTTCCCCGAAGCGTTGCATTTGGCCACCCGGCCCTACGAAGACCCTGTTCAAGCAGCCTCGGAGCAGAGATTCGTCCTGGCACAGCAGGAGGAAATCACCCGCGAGGTGGAAAGAAGAAGTGTCCCGGATAACTACAGACATCTCTGGGGAAGGCCCTTGAAGGAAGCAAGGGACGATATCTCCAAACTGGGGAGACCTCTGGCCCCTCAGTCCATAGAGGCCCTGGAGAGGCTTTTTGAAGGCTATGACCCTGCGAACTTCGAAGAAGCCCGTTTTGTTGAACAGGAGATGCTGGCCGATGCCAGATTGTATCGTGATCCGAGATTCCGGGCGGGCCTTGCGGCCACCCTGGAGCAACGGGTCGCGGATTTCAGGTTTGAGAAGGGAGTGGAATAACATGAGACAGTACTTCCAGAAGATGAGTCCAATTGGAAAAGAACTCAAGGAAAACCAGAAGAAGCAGGCGGAGGAAAACGTCCGGGAAATTTCCGGTATGGAAAAGGATCTTGAAGAAGCATTGGAGAAAAGAAAACAGGCTGGCATTCCGGCGGAGAAGATCCACAAGAGGGACCAAAAAACAGCCTGGGAACGCATCGAGATGCTTGTGGACCCCGGGACGTTCGCCCCGTTGAACAGCCTGTACGATCCCGAATTCAATCGGGAGGGGACGACCGGAGTGATCTCCGGTCTGGGAAAAATTTCAGGCTGTTATGCCTCCATCATCGCCTCCGACAACAAGGTGCTGGCAGGAGCCTGGATTCCCGGTCAGAGGGAGCACATATTCAGGGCACAGGATATCGCGGAACGCCTGAACATTCCCCTTGTGTGGGTACTGAACTGCAGCGGAGTAAAGCTAACCGAGCAGGAAAAGGTGTACGCAGGAAGACGATCCGGCGGAAGGACGTTCTTCAGGCACGCCGAGCTTATCGAAAAGGGGATCCCCGTGATCGTGGGAATGTACGGGACAAATCCGGCAGGCGGCGGGTACCACGCCATCAGCCCGGCCATCATATTCGCCCACAAGGATTCCAACATGGCCGTTGGAGGGGGAGGGATCGTGAGCGGGATGTCGCCCAAGGGGTACTTTGACCTGGAAGGGGCCGAGGCGCTTATTGATGCGACCCGCAAGTTTAAGGAGGTCCCACCCGGTGGCGTGGGGATCCACCATGACAAGACGGGTTTCATGAGGGAAGTGTTCGATACGGAAGAGGGGGTTCTCGAGGCCCTGAGGAAGTGCATGGCCGGGATGCCCATGTATGATCCTTCCGTGTTCCGAGTGGCGGAGCCGGCCGAACCCGCGTTTCCATCCGATGAGCTGAACTGTCTCGTCCCGATTAACCAGCGAAGAACCTATGACATTGAGGAGGTATTGGCGAGGGTCTTTGACGGGAGCGAGCACATGGAATACCGGCCGGATTACGGGCCAGAGGTGTACTGCGGACTGGCCAAGATTGACGGGTTCCTTGTCGGCGTCATAGCCAACCGACAGGGTTTTCTCGGAAAAGACTATCCCGGGTATGCCGAGGGACGTTACATGGGCATAGGCGGAAAGCTCTATCGGGAGGGCTTGATCAAGATGAATGAACTGGTCATGTTCTGCGGGCGGGATAAGGTTCCCATGCTCTGGTTCCAGGACACCAGCGGCATCGACGTGGGAGACATCGCCGAACAGGCGGAGCTTCTCGGGTTGGGACAGTCCCTAATATACAGCATTGAAAGCTCTCACCTTCCCATGATGACCGTGGTCCTCAGAAAAGGAACAGCGGCCGCTCATTACATCATGGGCGGGCCCCAGGCGACGCGGAACAATGCCTTTACCTTGGGCGTTCCCACGACCGAGATATACGTAATGCACGGGGAGACCGCGGCTGCGGCCGCATTTGCCAGGAGGCTGGTCAAGGAGGAGGACGCGGGAAACCCCCTGGACCCGGTTATCGAGAAGATGAACGCGCTCGCTCAGGAATATCATGAGAAATCAAGACCGATCTATTGTGCAAAGGCCGGCTTGGTGGACGAAATTGTGACTATGACCCGGCTGAGAGAATATCTTGTTGCCTATACCCGGTGCTGTTATCAGAATCCAACAAGCATGTGTCCCCATCACCAGATGCTTCTTCCGAGATCTATAAAGGGCTAGGAGCTGTTGAGATTGCAAGTTTCTCGAAGGTGTTGGAGAATGTTGTAATGGGAAGGATTTTGAAATCCTGGAAATGATGATTATAAATAAAGAATGCCAAGGGATCTAGGATGTACGGGATGCGGCTCCCAATAATCCGCTTTAGGCGGAGAAGGTGCGCGTGTTCCGAAATCCGACCGGAAAGGAGTATGTGACGGCATGAGCGAATACGATCTGTTTAAGGTTCATCCCCGCATGCCGAAAAAGGTGCGGCTCGGCGATATCACCGTGAGGGACGGCTTCCAGCACGAGGAGGTTTGGATCCCCACGGAAGCGAAGATTTACTACCTTCAGGAGTTGGCGTTTGCAGGTGTGCGCAGGATTGAAGCCACGAACCTCGGAAGTTCTCGCATTATGCCGCAGTTCAAGGATGCGGAAGAGGTGTTGAAGGCGCTCCGGGACGAGGTGTTCATCAAGCGGTTGAATAAGCGCGGTATGGATCCGGCTGACATTGAGTGGACGGCCATTACCATCCGCGAGCCCGCCGTGGACAGGGCGATTGAGCTCAAACAAAAGGGGTACGGTCCGGACCGGGTCCTTATGATGGTTTCTACAGACGAGGAGCATCATTTTGCCAACAGCTCGACCACGCTGCCGCAGTACTGGAAAGAGGCCGAAAGGTGCATCAAGAAATGCAAGGATGCCGGAATCAAGATGTGCGGGACCGTCAGCACAATCTGGGGCAGCCCCATCTCGGGCCCAACCAAACTGGAGGACGCGGTCGAGTTCACCAAGCGGTGGCTGAGCATCGGTGCCGACGATATCGAGCACGCCGACCATGACGGCTCAGCACCCCCGGACCAGGTCTATCGGTATTTTTCCATGGTTTTGGACGAAATGCCGAATACGGATCTACATGTGGGGCATTTTCACGTAACCCGGGGGTGGGGTCTGGCAAACGTTTTGGCAGCACTTCAAGCGGGAATTGATATTTTCGAGGGTACCATTGGAGGAATGGGCGGACAACCAGCCAATTTTCTGGACCGGACGCCGGTTCCCGGGACAGGTTCCTATTACTACAAAGATCCCAATGTCGTGGGGCTGGTGACTTTCGAAGATATGTGCGTCATGCTGGACGAAATGGGCATTGATATCGGCGGAGTCGACATCGATCGAATCCTGGAAATCGGAACGATGATGGAGAAGACCGTAGGCAGGAGGCTCCGCTCGGAGTCGATCCTGAACGGCCGGATTCCTAAAGGGCCTCGAGAGGATTTCAAACGGCCCAAGTTGTCTCAGATCAAGAAGAAACGGGAGGAGAAGCCGGGTCAGATCATTCCGGAAGGCTGGCCCGAGAACGCCGTGGCGCCCCCGGAGGTCTTAAAAAGGAAGCCGTAGGAGGCGTTGCGCGCCGGGAGCGCTTGGAGATTTTGCGACGCAGGCACGCGCAATCCTAACGAATGGTCCTTATGAAAGGGTTTTCTGCACGCACAAAAGATGCGTGAAGAGCCGCTTCAGCGCCCTGCGCATGGAGGGGGCTCAGGTGGAGGGCTCCTTTTCGCTTTTGCTGAGATGGATCTTTTTGTACAAGGATGCCTGAATAGTTTGACTTAAGGACAAGACCGCCTGCGCGTCAATGCCGGTATCGATGCCGGCCCCGTGAAACGAGGCGACAAGTTTTTCCGCGGGTTGATTTCCAGGCGCCCCGGTAATGCATCCCCCGGTACCGCCCAGGGATGAATCGAAGCGGCGAATTCCCACGCGGTAGGCGGCCCAGCTGTTGGAAACAGCCTGATCGCCCGAGACATGGTGGGGGTGGTATCCCAGCAGGTCCAGGGATTCGCCCTGCCTTCGGTCAAGGACGGCCCCCAGGATGCGCTCGGTTTCCCGGGAATCCGCCACACCCTGGAGGTCGGTGAGGGTGATTGTGCCAGCACCCATATCCAGCCAGTGGTCGATGTAGCCGCTTATGGTTTCGGGCGTTGGTTTGCAAAGGTTCCGGCTGTGGGGTTCCCGGTAGCCGAAGGCGGCCGAAATGTATGCGGCCACAGGGACGCCTTGAGAGACAGCGTCCTCGACGATGGGGCGATAATCCTTCAGGGTTTTCTTAATGGTTCTTCCAAGGTTCGCAAGGTTATGCGATTCCACGGCGGAAAAAAAGACCCCCATCGTGTGGCCGTATCCGCCGGGTCCCAGCCCAAGATCGCGAAAGTCCCGGTAGCCTGCCCGGTTCGGGACCAGGGTGATGAGCTGTATGCCCTGGTGTTTGCCTAGCG
>CAYVUX010000021.1:6347-12293 GCA_964455075.1 uncultured Desulfobacteraceae bacterium
GGAGCGAGCCTCGGCGGGATCATGGAGAATAGCTCCAGGTGCCTGAAGCCCGCCCCGATCAAGTTGCGGGCAATCTCGATTCTGGCCTCCGCAGAGAACAGTCCGAGATAGGTGAAGGGCACGTTCTGTCCGTATTCCCTCAACGTCACGTCCGTAATGGCCACGTCCGGCAAATGGCTTGCCATGAGAACCTGTCTCCCCCCCGTTTCCCCCGGCGCTCGGCGTCGATCTACCACCCGATCATACCCGGGATCGCGGATGGAGTCATTTGAAAAATCAGGGTCTTCCTCGTTGCCGGTGATTTCGGAGAGGATCAGAAAAGGCCGCTTCCTTTCCCGCTTGAATCTTTTACGGATTCAAGCGTTTCTGCCCGGTGCGTTGTCGAACTCCTTTTGTCTTGACAAGAATTTCTACTATTCAGTACAGTTACGTTGTAGCTAGATAGTAGCCATACGGAGGCCTTTTGAGAATAATTGTCTTTTTCAAATGGTCTTATATCGGGGTCACAGAGCACGGGCCCCCGGCCCGCTCGGCGGGTCCTCCGCCGCGTTTCTGAGTCTCAAGATCCCTTCCCTGGAAAGGTCTCACAAGGCAAGGGATTCTCCCCATCGCGCATCGCTTCGGCCATTGGATCAGAGGAGGTCTGTTCATGAGTATCATTCCTGAAATCAAAGAAATTGTCGGCACGGAAAATGTATTTGATCAACCCGTGGAGTGCCTTTGCTATTCCCGGGACATGTCTGTGCACCAGGGAGTTCCGGATGCGGTGGTTTTCGCGCGGACGACCGAGCAGGTATCCGCCATCATGAAGATTGCTCACCGAGAGAAAATTCCCGTGACGGCTCGAGGGACGGGTACCAGTGTCACCGGGGCGGTGCTCCCGGTTCGAGGAGGGCTGCTGCTCGATCTCCACCTGATGAACAATATCCTGGAGATCAACAAGAAAGACTTCTACGCGCGTCTCGAACCGGGGGTGGTGTGCATGCAGTTGAACAACACCCTCGCAAAAGACAACCTGATGTTTCCTCCAAATCCGGGAAGCGAGGCCATCGCCACCATCGGGGGCATGGTTTCGACCAATGCCAGTGGACACAGGGCGGTCAAGTACGGCACCACACGGGACTACATCAAGGGGCTCAAGGTGGTGCTGGCCGATGGTACGGTGATCGAAACGGGGACCACGGCTCCCAAGACCTCCCTGGGATATGATCTCACCCACCTCTTTTCGGCCGCCGAAGGGACGCTGGGAATTATCACCGAGGTGACGGTGAAATTGGAGCCCAAGCCGGAATACGGGGCCTTGGCTCTGGCCATATTCGGGGACCTTAATGCGGCAGGAGACGCCGTGACGGAGGTATCCACCTCCGGGATCAAGCTGGCCGGCTGTGAGATTATGGACCGGTTCAGTCTGAAAGTGGTCGAGGAGGCCCTCGGTCGCGATGTGAGCAAGATCGAGGCCCTCTTGATCATGGAAGCCGACGGGGTCAAAGAAGTGGTGGTTCGGGACATGAACCGCATTGAAGAGATCTGCAAGAGGCATGGAGTGCAGGAATTTGAATGGACCGATGAGCCGTCCCGGCGGGAGGAAATGATGAAGGCGAGGGGAGGGCTGGTCCCCACCCTTTCGAGGATCAAGCCCGGGAATCGCCTGGTGCCCATTGCGGAAGACCTGGGTGTGCCGTCCACCAAGATTCCGGAAACCATCCGAAAAGCCCAGGAAATTTCCAAGAAATACGATGTGGTTATCGCGACTTTTGGACATGTGGGCGATGGTAACGTGCACACCACCTTTGTCTCGGATGTCCGGAACAGGGACGATTGGGACAGGTTGAAGCCGGCGGTGGAAGAACTTGTGCAGACCGCCATGGAAATGAAGGGCACTCTGAGCGCCGAACACGGGACGGGATTGACCCGCGCGCCGCACATTGAAAAACAGCTGGGTCCGGGGCTGGAGGTTATGAGAAAGATCAAACATGCCCTTGACCCTGACAACATCTTGAACCCCGGCAAGATGGGTTTGGAGGAGACAGGAAAGCACGCGGACATTTACGATTACTTCGCCTTCCAGCCCCTCCTGGATCCTTCTGCGGCGGCGCGTTCCTATGGCGAAGAGGTGGACAATGAGGTCATTGCCTGTATTCATTGCGGGTTTTGTCGGCTTGGCTGTCCCACGTTCTCCGTTACCCAGAGAGAGGGACGAAACGCAAGGGGACGAAACGCTCTTGCCTATTACTTCATGACCGGGGCGTTGGATTCTTCCAAAGATCTCGCGGATGCCTTTTACAGTTGTACCACCTGCCAGGCGTGCACCTACTTCTGTCCGGCCCGTATCCGAGTCGACGAGATCGTGGAAGGAGTTCGAAAGGAACTCTACAGGGAGGGATACGCACCGGAGTCCGTACTGGGCGTCCGCGAAAACATTCATAAGACCGGAAACGTCTATGCCGGTGCCAGGGAGGAACGGACCGATATTTATCCCCCGGCCCTGCGTGAGAAGGCCCAGCGGGGAGAACTCAAGGAAAGGGCGGAGACGCTCCTATTTATGGGATGTGTTCCCAGCTATCTGGATATGAAGATGGTGCCCAGCCTGATCAAGCCCCTGGATGCAGCCGGTGTGGATTATACGACCCTGGGTATTGAAGAGAACTGCTGCGGGTTCCCGCTCTATCTCATGGGCTCGGACGAATTCGGAGTCCATGCAGAGAAGATTATGGAGAGCATCAAGTCCACGGGAGCCCATGAACTGGTCACCCCCTGCGCCGGTTGCTACAAGACATTTCAAAAGCTCTATCCAGAGATCGGCGACCTGGGGATTGAGATCTATCATAGCGTTCAGTATCTGGACCGGTTGGTGAAGGAGGGGCGCATCGCGTTTCGAGGAAATCTGGGCAAGAAAGTCACATATCATGATCCCTGCGACCTGGGGAGGACTTTCCAGATTTTTGAGGAACCCAGAAACATCTTGCGGAACATCCCCGGACTCGAATATGTGGAGATGGCCAGAAACAGACTCATGGCCCGGTGTTGCGGCGGCGGCGGCGGAGTTCAGGCGAGCGACCCGGATTTGGCTGTCGACATGGCCGCCGAGAGGGTCAGGGATGCACTGGCGGTCGGAGCGGAGATTATTGTCTCCGGGTGCGCGGCCTGCAAGGACAACCTCAAGAAGGGTTCCAAGGCGATTCCCAAGCAGGAACGGGGCAAAATCAAAATTATGGACGTCACGGAAGTGGTGTCCAAGGCCATGGACTAGACCGGGCGGGCTTAGGCCGTTATCTGGAATGACCGAGGCCAACCAATTAGGAATACGGAGGTCCTTAAGATGTTGAAGAGCAATTGGATGCACATGGGCACGGTGTTGAAGATGAACGCAATCAACCACCCCGACAAACTCGGATGGCAGGACAAGAACCGGGAGTTCAGCTTCAGGGAATGGAACGAGAGGTCCTGCCGCGTGGCCAACGGTCTCAAGGGACTGGGGGTAGGCCACGGCGACGCGTTTGCGGTCATTTCCTACAACCGGGGTGAGTGGATGGACATCTACGCGGGCTGTGCCAAAGGGGGGCAGATGGTGGTGCCTGTCATGTTTCGGCTTGCAGGGCCGGAAATCGAATACATCACCGATCATTCGGAGTGCAAGGCGTTCCTCGTGGAGGAACCGTTTGTCGAGCTGATCGACAGCATAAGGGACAAACTACCCATAGCCGGAGACGCCTATGTGTATCTTGGAGACGGCCCCACCCCCAACGGATACATCGGTTATGAGGCTTGGCTGGCGCAATCCTCGGCGGAGGAACCGGAGCACATGGTGGACGGCGCCGATGTGTGGACGATCATGTACACCTCGGGAACAACGGGCAAGCCCAAGGGCGTCATGAGGACCCATGAGAGCTATATGGCCCAATACTACCTCAACAATATCAACATGGGCGTGAAGCCCACGGACAAGGTCATGCTGGTCATGCCCATGTGCCATGTGAATTCCATTTTCTATTCTTTTCCGTACACTCTGGTGACAGCGCCGGTCTTTATCTACAATATGTTGAGTTTTGATCCGGAAGATCTGCTGAAGACCATAGAGAAGTATGAGATTACATTTACATCGCTGGTGCCCACCCATTACATCATGATGCTGGCTCTGCCTGAGGAGAAGAAGAAATCCATTGATGTGTCCAGCATCAGGCAGCTGCTCATCTCATCGGCCCCGGCCAGAAAGGACTTGAAACTGGCCATCATGGATTATTTCAAAAACGCGGAGCTTTGGGAGGCCTACGGAAGTACCGAAGGGGGCCTGGTCACCTTGCTGAGACCCGAAGATCAGTTCAAAAAGTTGGGGTCCATCGGAAAGGAAATTTTCGGGACGGACCGTATCCGAATTTTGGATGAGGATCGTAATGAGGTCCCGGATGGTGAGGTGGGAGAACTCTTCTACAGGACTCCCATGCTCTTCAAAGAGTATCTCAAGGAACCGGAGAAGACGAAGGAGGCCTTTGACGGCGGATGGTCTTCCGCCGGGGATATGGTGAGAAGGGATGAGGACGGGTATTACACCCTGGTGGACCGGAAGGCGAACATGATCATTACGGGAGGGGAAAATGTGTACCCGTCGGAGGTGGAAAGCGTGGTGGGTGCCCATGAAGCGGTCAAGGATATTGCGGTGATCGGGATTCCCGACGACAAATGGGGAGAGGCGATCAAGGCTGTGATCGTTCTGAACCAGGGCTATGAACCCAACGAACAGACGGCCGATGGAATCCTGCAGTGGACCCGGGGGAAAATCGCGGGATTCAAGAGGCCCAAGACCATAGATTTTGTGACGGACGAAGAGATGCCCCGGACGCCTACGGGCAAGATACTGCACCGTATCCTGCGGGAGAAGTATGGCAAGTGGGGAGAGTCGTGATCGGCCGGTTGCGAATTCCGGGTGTTTGTGGTATGGACCCGGCAATGCCGGAGACACGCGGGGGGCTTCTGAGGCTGTTGCAAACCGGGTAGATGCAAGGCTTTCGAAATTCGTAGGAATTGACGAAACGCAACTCCCCGATATGCGAGTTTTCAGACACTCTCGAGAAAACCGATAAGAATGAAGGAGGCTCAATATGTTGACTAAGGCGTATATCCCTTACAAAGGGTATTACTCAACACCGTTTTCCCGTTGGCAGGGAAGCATGGCCCTGGACCATGCCATTGTGCTGGCAGGCAGCACCGCAAAGAGATGGATGACGGAAAAAACATGGAATCCTGAAATGTTCGATTTTCTGATCCTGGGAATGACCATCGGACAACCCCAGTGGTTCTATGCGAGCCCTTGGGCCGCTGCGCTTATGGGTGCGGGAGAGACTCCCGGGGTCACTCTCAGTCAGGCGTGCACGACCTCGGCAACATGCGTTTTCCAGGCCGCTGTCGGCATTGAAACCGGGTTATACGGGAGCTGCTTCACGCTGATGACCGACCGATGCTCTAACGGCCCGCACACGGTTTGGCCCAATCCCATGGGCCCCGGCGGAGAAGTGATCTCCGAGAACTGGTTGATGGACAACTTCAACAGTGATCCGAATGTGGGCCTCAAAATGATCGAGACCGCGGAAAACGTGGGAAAAGAAGGCGGATTTACGAAAGAGCAGTGCGATGAACTGGCTCTGAGGCGCTACGAGCAGTATGTGATGGCGCTGGAAAACGATCGTGAATTCCAGAAGCGGTATATGTTCCCGGCGGAGGTTACAGTGAGCCGAAAGAAAACCAAGCTCGTTGAAGAGGATGAGGGAATCATGCCGAGCACCAAGGAAGGCCTTGCCAAACTCAAGCCGGTTATTCCCGGGGGCATTCTTTCTTTCGGGGCACAGACCCATCCGGCGGACGGCAACTGCGCACTTGCCGTCACCACGAAAGACCGCGCAAAGGAGCTGAGTGCGGATCCTTCCGTGAGCGTTCAGGTCCTCTCCTATGGAT
>CAYVUX010000021.1:12303-16433 GCA_964455075.1 uncultured Desulfobacteraceae bacterium
CGCCCCTGTGCCGGCTGCAAAGATGGCCCTGGAAAAGGCCGGTCTCAAAGTGGAAGACATTCGGGTCATCAAGAGCCACAATCCCTTTGTGGTCAACGACCTTTACTTTGGGAAGCAGATGAGGGTCGATCCTATGGGCACAAGCAAGCAGAGCTTTAATGATTACGGCTGTTCTATGATTTACGGCCATCCCCAAGGGCCTACGGTGGGGCGTCTCATCATTGAAGGGATCGAGGAAACGGCCCTCAAGGGAGGCGGCTATTTCCTGTGGGCGGGTTGTGCCGCAGGGGATACCGGGGGAGCGATTATCCTGAAGGTTGCATAGGCTTTTCCCACCCCGATAAGCAGGGCCATGGGCTGACCGCAATGAAATGCATTGAAGGACCATTCTCCCGCGGGGAATGGTCCTTGCTGTTTGCGGCGGATTCCGCCTGCGTCAGACGCATTTCCCGAAGCCAAGTCTTCCAGCGATGCCGCGAGAAGAGGTTCGTGTAATGAGAATTCGGAAGAGGGCGTGAGGATGGACGCGATCATTCTGTCGATTGCTACACTCGTCGGGTTGTACATGGCGGCCAACATTGGGGCGAACGACCTGGCTAATGCCATGGGAACGTCCGTGGGATCTCGTGCACTGACACTCAAAGGCGCTGTGATCATCTCGGTCATTGCCAACACCCTTGGAGCCGCCCTGGCCGGGGGGCATGTCACCAGCACCATCAGCAAAGGAATGGTGGATCCCTCTCTCCTGGCCGGGGAGCCGGATTTGTTGGCCTTGGGGATGTTCTCTTCCCTTCTTGCCGCAGGAGCCTGGGTCAATGTGGCGACTTATTTTGCCCTGCCCGTATCCACAACCCACGCGATTGTTGGAGCCGTTGTGGGGTTCGGGCTGTTGAGTGTGGGCCCCGGGGCGGTGAGTTGGGGGAAGATCATTTCCATCGCTCTGAGCTGGGTTGTTTCCCCGGCTGTCGGCGCCTCTCTGGGCGGGGGCATGTATCTGTTTGTGGAGCGCCGTATCCTTTCGGCGCCGGATCCTCTGGACTCCTCCAAGCGGTATGCGCCTCTCCTGATGTTCTTCGTCTTTTTGGTGCTCATTCTCTCCTTTATTTTCAAGGGACTGAAAAATCTGCATCTGGAAATCGGGTTTTTCCACACTCTCTTGTTCGTAGTCCCTGTCGCCGCTGTCGCTGGCATATTGGGTCGCAAGTGGGTCGCATGGTACGGTTCCGAGGACAGGGCTCTTAAGCCCGGACAGAGTGCATTCAGACCGGTGGACAGGATATTTGCACAGCTCCAGATCATTACCGCCTGCTATGTGGCGTTTGCACATGGGGCCAACGATGTGGCCAACGCCATCGGACCCCTGGCGGCCATCTTTTCTGTCGTGACGACCAAGGCGGTGGAACTTCAGGTTCACGTCCCGATCTGGATGCTCATAATCGGGGGCATGGCGGTTGGAGGAGGCCTGCTGGCTTTCGGAACCCGCGTCATGGAAACCATCGGCAGGAATATCACGGAGATTACGCCGGTGCGTGGGTTTTGTGCCGAGTTTGGGGCCGCGACAACGATCTTGGTCTGCTCGCGCCTTGGCCTTCCCGTATCCACGACGCATGTGCTGGTGGGGGCGGTAGTGGGTGTCGGGTTCATGCGGGGAATGGGCTCCCTGGATCTTCGAATTCTGAAGAATATCGGTTTGTCGTGGATTCTCACGTTGCCCTTTACGATTTTGGGGGCCATGCTTCTCTATAAACTGTTGACGGTTTTTTTGATTGAATTCTAGATGTCAGGAGGTGAGGGTATGCGTCTAATGCTCAGCTCACTATTCTACAAATCTCCTTTTGATAGCCTGCAAAGGCACGCGGACAAGGTCAAGGATTGCGCGGCGCTGTTTAAGGAGGCCACTTTCAGCCTTTTGAGCGGTGACCATGCGCGATTCGAGGCGCTGACGGATCAAGTGGCCAAGCTGGAAAGCGAGGCCGACGCGGTCAAGCGGAACATCCGGAACCACCTTCCGCGAGGCATATTGATGCCTGTGGACAAATTCCAGTTTTTCGATTACCTGCGGGAGCAGGACAAGGTTCTCGACGAGGTGGAAGAGGCCGTGTTCTGGCTTTCTTTCAGACCCGAGAGCCTTCCCGGAGAAATCGAGACGGAATTCCGTGAACTGGTGGAAGCGGTGATCCCTCCTATTGAAAAGCTGCCGGAGCTGGTCATGCTGGCGATGGATTTCTTTAAGAGCCGCTCGGAAGACCAGAGAAAACGCATGAAGAGCCTGATCTACGACATCCGGCAGCATGAAAAGGAGGCCGATCTCCTGGAGCGGGAGCTGAAGAGGGACATCTTCAAAAATGTTAAAGATGCTCTGGCGGTCTACCATATGATCAGGATGGTGGAGATCGTGGGCAATATCGCGGACCACGCGCAAAACGCCTCAGACCGCATGCGGGCGATGATTGCCAAGTAGCCGCCGTGGAGCAGCAAGCCCAAAGAAGTTGCAGACGCTGCGGAGAGTGTTGTTTAAAGTCCAGCCCGACCCTCCAGATCGGGGATGTGGACCGTGTGAAGGCGGGTCCGATCAAGATAGAAGACCTGTTTGCTATCCGGAAAGGCGAATTGGTTCACGACCCGATAGAGGACGCACTGACAAAGACGGACAAAGAGTTGATCAAGATTCGGGAGCGGGAAAGCGGAGGTTGCGTGTTTTATGACAGGGAGGGCGCCGCCTGTGGGATCTATGAAAGCAGACCGGCTCAGTGTGCAGCGCTTGCCTGCTGGGATCCGGAACCTTTTATGGCCGTGTTCGGCGGGACCAAGGCAAAAAGGACGGATATCGTCCGGGAAGGCGTGCTTCTCCGGCTGATGGAGGAGCACGAAGAGCGATGCAGCTATCAAGCCCTTGAAGAAAAGGTCCGGAGAATTGAGAAGGAAGGAGACAAGGTGGTGGAGGAAGTGCTCGGACTCCTGAACTTTGATTTCCGGCTTCGGCCCTTGGTGGCAGAGAAGCTGGGAATCGAGTTGTCTCAAATGGACTTCCTGTTTGGGCGTCCCCTGATCGAGACTATCCGAATGTTCGGCCTTCGTGTGATCCGGCGGCCGGACGGCGCGTTCTACCTGACAACATTGGAGGAATGAGAACGCGAACCCGGGAAGTTTTTTTCGTTGGAGCTGAAAAAAGGAGAAGGGTTTTTAACCCTCCTCCTTTTTTCAGTATGTCAAAGCGACCTGTCTCCGATTAGAAGAGGCCCGTTACCTTGCCTGTATCGGTATCCACATCGACCCTGCGAAAAGCAGGGTTGGATCCTGTCCCGGGCATAAGACTGATGGTCCCGGCGCAGGGGCACAGGAATTTTGCGCCTGAGTAAATAAGCACGTCGCGGATGGGCAGCCGCCAGCCCTTGGGGACCCCCTTAAGGGTCGGGTCATGGGACAGGCTCAGGTGCGTCTTGACCATCATGGTGGTATAGTTGTCATACTTGGAATCGGACTCCAGCATCTTGGCTTTTGCTTCCGCGTCGGGGAGCCAGTCCACCCCGTCCGCGCCGTAGACCTCTTTGGCGATCTTGTCCACGCGGTCCCGCAGCTTCATCTCGGTCGGATACAGGAATTCAAACTGATTTTCTTCGTTGCATGCATCGACGACCGCGTCGGCAAACTCCAGGGCTCCTTCACCCCCGAGCTCCCAGTGCTTGGATTCGGCGCAGCGGGCCCCTGCGTCTTCCGCCGCCTTTCTGACCACCGCCACTTCCGCGTCGGTGTCCGTATAGAAGCGGTTGATGCAAACGACGGGGTTGATGCCGGCCTTGCGGATGGTGTTGATGTGCTGGACCATGTTGGCGCAGCCCTTTTCGACGAGCTCCACATTCTCTTTGGTATACTCCTCGGCCATGGCGATTCCCGCGACCACCTTGGGGCCTCCCCCGTGCATCTTGAGGGCGCGAATGGTCGATGTCAGCACAGAGACGTGAGGTTTGAGCCCGCTGTAGCGGCATTTGACGTTCCAGAATTTCTCAAACCCGATGTCCGCCCCGAAACCGCTCTCGGTGACATGGTAATCGAACATCTTGAGACCGATGCGGTCTGCGATGATGGATGACTGGCCGACGGCAATATTGGCAAAAGGCCCGGCGTGGACC
>CAYVUX010000022.1:0-16382 GCA_964455075.1 uncultured Desulfobacteraceae bacterium
GGCCCATCAAACCAAGACCCTGGAGGAGCAGTTGGCCGCCGCGGAAACTCCTGCTCCCGTCGGACCGCTCAGGGAGATGATGGACCGGGGCGGGAGCTACGCAGCGCTTGAGGAGCACTACCGCTCGGAGCGCGGAGAAATAGACAGCGCCTTGCGGTCCCTGGAGGCTGAGGTCCAAAGGCAGCGGCTTTGGCGGGGGACCCTGGAAGAGATCGAGAAGTTGCCGCTTCCCTCGATGGAGACGATTGACCGGTTCCGTCAGGGCATGGACGAGGCTCGGGGGAACCTCATTCGGGTTCAATCCGACCGGGACGCCGCGGAAAAGGCGCTGGAAGACATTAAAGGGCGCCTCAAAGAGCTGGAATTGGAGCGGGAGGTCCCTGCGGAGGAGGATTTGGAGGAGGCGAGAGCCAAAAGAGAGGCGGGTTGGAGGCTCATTCGAAGAGCCCTGGAGACAGGCGGTGAGCCCGCAGAGGACGCGCATGCCTTCATCGGGTCCATTAACCCTGGGCGCACCCTGGTCGAGGCGTACGAGATGAGCGTCCGCGGTGCAGATGAAGCGGCCGATCGGCTGCGCCTCGAGGCGGACCGCGTGGCGCGGAAGGCCAAGCTTCTCTCCGATCAGGAAACCCAGGAGGCCCGGCAGGCGAAATGGAAGGCCCGGGAAAAAGAGGCCGAAGAAGGGCTTCATGAAATAGAGGCGAGCTGGAAGCGCCTCTGGGAGCCGCTCCGGGTATCGCCCGGCACCCCTGCGGAGATGCGGGCCTGGGTTCAGGATCAGGCAGGCGTTGTCAAGCGGTACCGGGAGGTCCGGGAAAGAAACCGCAAAGCCGATGAACTCAAGGCCGCCATGGACGCCTGCCGCGCCGACCTCGCCGAGGGGCTTCGCGCATTCTCAGAAGATGTTACACCGGAAGAGGAGTCGCTGACCAAGTTGATCGGGCGGGGTCGAAGTGTGATCCAAAGCCAGGAAAGGATCCGGAACAGGAGAGAAAAGCTCCTTGCCGACAAGGAGCAAAAAGAAGCCGATGCCGGGGAGGCCGCGGCGAGACGCAAACAGATCGAGGAAGACATCTCCGTATGGCAGAGGGAATGGGAGGAGGCCGTCCGCCCGCTGGGCCTTGAAGCGGAAGCCCTTCCCGCCGAGGCCAATACGGTGATGGAGGACCTGAAGAGTCTTTTTGAGAAGCTCAAGGAAGCCGACGTGCTTCAGAAGCGGATAAAGGGCATCGACCGGGACGCCGAGGCATTCGCCCGCGAAGTAGGCTCCCTGGCCGAACGGGTGAGCCCGGACTTGGAGAGCCTTGCTGTGGAAGAGGCCGCTTCCGAGCTTCACGCCGCCTTGAACCGCTCGAGAACGGCGCGGTCCGATATGGATCGCATGGAGAAGCAGGCGGCCCGGGAAAAGGCGCGGATGCGTGAAGCGGAAGAACGCATTTCCGAGATCCGCTCAGAGCTCGATGCCATGTGCGAGGAAGCCGGCTGCTCCGGGTATGAAGAGCTCGCCGAAGCGGAAAGGAAGTCATCCAAGCGGCGGAGAACCGAGACCGCCATCGAAGACCTTGACGAACAGCTCCGCAAGCTGAGCGGTGGAGCCGCGGTTTCGGATTTCATGACCGAGGCCCGGAAGGAGGATCCGGATGGAATAGGCGGACGGATCGAGAAGCTGAAACATGAGCTCGACGCGCTGAATCAGGAAAGAACCCGGCTCGATCAGACGATAGGTGAGGAGAAGAATGAATTGAGCAAGATGGACGGAAGCGCCCGGGCCGCGGATCTGGCCGAGGAAAGCCAGGGTATTTTGGCACGCATCGAGAGCGCTGCGGAAAAGTACGCCCGGCTCCGGATAGCCTCGGAAGTACTGGCCCAAGCCATTGAAAAATATCGGGAAAAGCATCAAGGCCCCATCCTGAAGCGGGCAAACGATCTTTTCTCGCGGCTCACGCTCGGCTACTTTGAAGGCATTCGGGGGGAGTACGACGGCCTGGGAGCCCCCGTGCTCAAGGGAGTCCGCCCGGGCGGTCGGGACCTTGTGGGGGTAGACGGCATGAGCGACGGCACCACCGATCAACTTTACCTCTGCCTGAGGCTGGCCAGCCTGGAGTCGTATCTTGAAAACAATGAGCCCATGCCCTTTGTCGCGGACGACATTGTCATCAAGTTCGACGACGAGCGGGCCGTCGCCGCCCTCAAGGTGCTTGCGGAGCTTTCCCGGAAAACGCAGGTCATCTTTTTCACCCACCACCGGCACCTCGTGGAACTGGCCGAGGCGAATATTGCGCCCGAGGTGCTTTTTAGACAGACCCTCGAAGCGCGGGGTCTTTTCCAAGAATCGGCCTGACGAGCCATTTCCGCCGGATTCTAATACTGAGTAACGGCCGACCGGCCCGGGGCGTCCCCAGGCCTTTGCCTTGCGTGTTATGGGTTTATTAAGGAAAACTGTTGCGCAGGGAAATAAAATTGGGTAATATAGGCCGCAGCTTTACGGCTTTCACATACAGAGTGAGGGTAAAAAGAAAGCCGGAAAGGTGATCATGCGCTTCATCGCCCGCCCGAAGAGCATCCGGCTCCGAACGGGCTGTTTTGCCCCGGCCCGCACCAGAGAAGTCCGTCCGAAGGCGTTTTTATTCCGCCTCCACAAGATTCCATCTATGTCCAACCTGATTTCTGCAGGTGCCCGTACCGCTGTAAATAATACCCCAAGTCAATCCCAGACCGGAGAAAACCAGACGAGAGAGCCGGCTCCCAGGGAAGAACTGTATAGGTCGCGACCCCGATGCTTTTTCATGACGCCATTCAAACACGTATCGTAAAAGGCGCGATTTTGGGCGGTGGACCCAGCCTTTTTTTAAGGAGGGAAGGAATGAGCAAAGAACGCGTGAAAATCCGGCTGCTGACATTTGTCATTGTTTTTCAGGCAATTTTCTTAACGTCCGCGGCCGCCGCAAGTCAAATCAGCGAGAAATATGAGGAACTGGGCGGTGCAAGCAGTTTTTTGGGCGAACCGACTTGTCCGGAAAAAACCTGCCAACACAACAGCGAGGGGAGGTATCGCCACTATAAGGGAGGTTCCATTTTCTACCATCCCCGTACCGGGGCCCATGAAATTCACGACCCCATTCAAGAGCGCTGGGAGGCACTCGGAGGGTACTCTGAATTCGGGTTCCCAACTACAGACGTCAGAAGCACGCGCGACGAAGTGGGGCTTCACAGCGAGTTTTTTCAGGTGGACTCACCCGTCCCGGCGGAGGCGCAATACCGGTCCTCCATATTTTGGCATCCTCAATGGGGAGCGCGCGAGGTCATCGGGCCCATTCGCACCAGGTGGAAAGAAGCGGACTGGGCCGCCGGGTGGCTGGGATATCCGTTGACACCGCAATTCAGGTCCGTCGATCAGGTCCTGTTCAACCGATTCGAAAACGGGTTTATTTTCTACGTCCCCCATACCGGCAGGGGCGCGAAGGCGGTGGGTTATGGCCCTTATGCAGACAAAACCGATCCTTGCCTGAACCTGGCACACGAGGATTTGAAAGTCACCGATTACGGCAATCTAAAGGACTTTGCGGATTTGATGGCTGACCTTCACGGGATTGATTTGTATCGGGGGAAGGTCAGCAAGGAACTGACCAAGACCCGAAGCCTCGAAAACTGGCATATAGCAAACTTCTGGCATCAAAATATCCTAAACGGTGTACCGCGTAGCGAAAAAACGCGGCTGGTTGTTACCATCGCAGAGCTTTTTCTTATGCAGTGGCACTTTTTGGATCTCCCAAGTCATACGGACCTTCGGAAAGGGCAGATAGGAAGGTATTTTAAGAGCCCTCATTGTTTTAAACGAAACTGGAATGCCAAGACCCATAGCTGGAACTATAACGACTGGTGCAGCGAATTCGCCTCCTACGTATACAAGAGATCCGGCAATCCTCGCCATTATGGAGCGAGACAAACCTTCTGGTGCAAAGTGGGAAGATATGAAAAGCTTGACTGGTGCTTTTCACGAGTTTCATATTTCCGAGGGTACTTTAGAGATCGTGGCCTATATGTCCCTATTGCTGACATACGGAACAAGGTCAAAAAACCGCCACAGTTGGGGGATTACATAAGCTTTGAAGGACATTCCATGATCGTGGTAGGCTTTGTCCCCAATACCGATGAATCTATTCCCTCCGACGACTATGGAAAGAGCAGAATCTATGTCGTAGAGGGAAATTCCGGGTCAGGCGCCCCCCAGGGAAGCAATAAGAAGCTCCACTTCGGTTCGATCACGCTCGATGATTCAAGAATTGTCGGCGTCGGTCGCATGGGGCTGCAGGACTACGCCATTCAGGAACCGCCTTCAGGGCCGAATATATGGAGGACAGAACCAAGAGGGATCCCCGAGGAACAAGTCCAGCCTCTCGCCCTGAGAAGAACGAAAGAGAATCGTTGGGAGCTCAGGGCTTTCTTCCCGCCCCAGGAGCAACCCGTAGATCTCTATGTGGGGCTTCTTCCAAAGCACGGGGAGACAATAATCTATTATTTTGATGAAGACAACATCCCTGGGAGCTTTTCATCCAGAGGAAAAGTCGCCTGGCGCCAGGGGGTGAGGCGGGCCCAATGGGAGACTATTTTCTCTGTGCCCGCGGAGAGTGTGCCGTCAGGTTTCTTTGATCAATTTTGGTTTTTCTCCATCAGGACACCGGATTCCACCACGTTCCGGGATTATGATCTGATCTTCTTCAGTGGTGCTTGGGAGGGGAGCCGCTAGGAGAGGCCATGGCCTGCACCGATTGCAGGCGCGAAGTCACCGACGGGCTAAAACCCTTCGCCACCGCCGCAGCAGCGCCTCGGGGCCGATGCTCCCGAGATCGTTTTGTTTCATGAACTGATCGAGGTCATGGGCATTTCCCTGTTTCCACCATTCCCGGAGAATCTCGCCGGTTTCCGCGTGGAAAATCCAGTCGTCCCCCAGCCGCTTCTTGAGAAAGGACTCCATTGCCGCTTCCGCCATCCATCCGAGAACGTAGTCGAGAGAGTAGAACTCCGGCACCAGATCAAAGAGATGGCTTTCGGGCTGATAGTAGAAGCCGGTGTGCTTGGCCATGAGTTCGGCGTAATGATCACCACCGGAAAGATCCCCGGAGGCGAACATATCGTATTCGGCCAGAAATTTGGCTGCATATCGCCTGAAAAGGGAGAGATCCTTTAACACCTTGTAATAGTAAAGCGTTTCCGCGTCGCCGGGCTCGATTTTGAGGCAACGGCGGAGAAAGGGCAACGAAAGGGTGATGTTCTGGAGAAGAAAGGCGAAGGATTCTGAAAGGCTGAAGGATGTCGCCATATCCCGTTCCACGACGGAAAGATCCGGCGAGGTGAATACGGCCGAGAGTCCGTGCCCAAGCTCATGCCAAAGAGTCTCCAGGTCGGTCCATCCCCCTTCCGGCTTCATCAGGATATAGACTTCTTCCGGTGCCTGGAGAATAAAACACATGGCCTGAGCGCTTTTGGTTTCCTCGGCACCCAGCTCCAGAGTAAGGCCCGGCGTCTCGCCGAGGTTTATGCCCCAGCACTCGAAAAAGGCCGTCAGCTCTTCCAGGCTTTTTTCGGGGAAAAGCGTGTCCAAATGGCTCAGGCTGAGCAAATTGATGGCATCGAAACGCGTCAGGGCCGTTAACGGGACACTGCATTGACGCCGGACCCAGTTTTCCATGGCGGAGAAATAGAGATCCCGTGTTTCCTCCAGGACCCGCTTCAGGTCCTCGTAGTATTCGTGATAATCAATCCCTTTCTTCTCCCGGCAGTAAGCGATGTAATTGTCATAACCCAGCTCTTCCTTGAGGGTATCGAGCAGGATTTCCCAGTAGTTGCGGACAAACGGTTTGAGAAACAGGCACAGAGGCCGGGTCTCTTTCTGGAGGATTCTCCGTTTTTCGTAGGTGCTGAATTTCTGGCACCAGGGAATAATATCTCTGAAATAAATCTTCTCGCCTTCGACATGGGCCGCTGCGCCTTTCATCCATGTTCGCATTTCGTTCTCATGGGGAAGGAGCAAGCGACGCAGGTAGTGGTCTATCAGGGCATGTTTAAGACGGTTTCTTGAAATCGCGTCTTCCAGCCTGTTTATAGCCGCCACGGTTTCCAGGCTGATAAAACGATCATATCCTTCGTAGATGCTATGGATCTCAAAAGGCGCCTTTTCCCCCTTCCACATGGCCAGGGCACCGAGGTTCCATCGGTAATTGATGTGGTGGAGAATGTTCTCCATATCTGCCAGGTTGGGGATCCGTCCGTCCGTTGTCAATCCGTCCGCTCCAAGCCCTTTTTTGATCCATTCACCCGGGTCTTCCGGAATTCGGGAACCTCTTCGAATTTAGATAGCCCTTATAGAGGAGGGAATGAACGTTTTTTGCTCGCTCCTACAGGGACTCGAAAGCGTTTCTGTAGGAGCGGCGTCAGCCGCGAACCGGGAAATGCTACCGGGGTGTAAGGTCTTCCCGACAAAATCTTTTCTACAAGCAGGCGACCCGGTTTCCGTCGCAACCGAAAGCCCCCTCAGTCACCCGCCCGGAGCTTGTTCGCGGGCAAGCCCGCTCCTACAGGATGGTCGGAGCGTCTTCTCTGCAGAGCGGTGTCAGGCCAAAATCAGAATGCCACGATTTTTCATTCCCCTTCAAAGACATAAGGATGCGAAAACCGGATGAACCATTTCTATTTGGTAACCATTAGGAATCCATTTTCCGGAAGAACCAAAAATATGTGAAATTTGGCGTGACGTCAATGGGGCCTCACAATCAAGGCGCCGGCACGCGAAAAGCTTTGAATTGAACATCTGTGAAGCAGCCGAATCGAAAACGCCCATTCATGAGACGGGCATGATTTCCCGACAAGATATCGGCAAGGACGGGCGGAGGATTTGCTGCTGGGTGGAATGAAGCAAAGGCTTCGGGCATTGTCTTGACGTCTTGATGAGTGCTGAAAAGAAGACAGGAACGAAACGACGTTCCCCTGCAAAAGGGGCGTTTCACCCCTCGTTCCCATGGTCCACGTTCGAAAGAATATAATTGACAATAGATTCTGAAGTGCTTTGGGGCGTAAAGACCTCGGCCACTCCGCTTTCCTTCAGTTTTGGTATCTGATTTTTTGGAATGGTTCCCCCGCAAACGACCAGGATGTCGTCCCGCCCCTTTTGCCTTAGTAAAGAAACCAGCTCTTCTATCTGGCTGTAGTTTGAGGCATGGCTGCTTATTCCGATTGCATCCACATCCTCTTGAATGGCCGCTTGAGCAATCATCTCCGGGGTTTGGTAGATTCCGAGGTAAACCACTTCCATGCCTGCGTTCCTGAGAATCGAGGAGACAACCTCGCCACCAACACTATGTGCATCGAGACCTATCATAGAAACCGCGACCTTGATTTTCCTTTCCTTTTTCATTCTGTTGCACCTTTTCACAAATTAATCCTGTTGTCAGCCCCTGCAATGAGATTCCTCGATCAAAATTCAAACGGGCATTCAATCATGTTGAATGGGTCGTAAGTCAATCCCCGAGCCTTCCGAATCACACCCATGATTTCTCCTGCCGTGGCATACGCCCGGACGGCTTCAATAATGGAAGGCATGATATTGAATCTTTCGTCTTTTTGCGCGTCTTTATGCAATTGAAAGAGGCGTTTTTCTACCAAGTGCATATTTCGCGTCTTTTTCCAATTCTCCAGACGCCTTGCGATCTTCTCCGATTCTCCGGCGTGGACCTCCTTTATGGGAATCTCAAAGTCTTCTTCGGGAGGGATGACCAGTTTGTTGACCCCGACGACCGTACGATCCCCGTTTTCCATCTCCCGGTGTCTTTCCAGCATGGCCTCCCTTAGCATATCCTGGATATAGCCTTTCTCAATGGCCGCGATGATGCCGCCCATGTCTTCGATCTTGTTCCAGATTTTGTATGCTTCTTCCTCCACCTTGTTCGTCAGGTGCTCGACAAAGTATGACCCGGCAAGGGGGTCCACAACTTCCGCCACCCCGGTTTCGTCCGCCACGATGTGTTGGGTATTGAGCGACATCCTCGCTGCCATGGGCGAAGGCTCCGCATGGGCGTTGTCCAAGGTTGCGTTGTCTATGGCCGTGCAGCCGGCTATGGCTCCGGCCAGGGTTTGTATCGTGGTCCTTACGATATTATTCAGGAGCTGCGGGTAGGTCATGGTACGGCCGGATGTATGCACCGCGATAAGGAGCTGGCAGGATTTTTCGTGTTTGGCCTTGAATTTTTCCTTGGCCAATTTGGCCCACATCCTTCGAAGAGCCCGGATCTTTGCTATCTCCTCGAAGAAGCGCGTGCCAACACTTACGAGCTGGTAAGGAAGCGCGGCGACGTCATCGAAGTCGAGGCCGCGGTCATTCACCAACAAGCCGCAGAGTTCGTCGAGCATCGCCATCTCGACAGCCAAGTCCTGGGCATTGTCGGCACCGGCTTCCCGAAAGTGCTGGCTCAGGATGCCGGCCCGCATTTTTATCTTGTTTCGAATGGCATATTCGGAGGAATCGAGGAAGAGCTTGATATTAAGATCCAAAGGTTGACAGTCGCTTTGACCGAAGACATTGGCAAAAGGATAACTCAAGGCCGCCCCGTGAACTTTCTGAAGGTCTATCCCGTTTTTTTCCGCATAGACTACAATATAGGCGAGCTGCAATGGCGCCGAAGCGCATGTGCTCAGGAGCGTCACAGACTGTCCGGTCATGGGAATCCCGTCCATGAGTTCCTCGAACTCCAGCAGGGAGCAGCCCGGCCAGCCCAATACGCCCGCCTCCTTTCTGCCGATCGGATGATCCGGATCGATAGGCATTGCGAACGTCCTGTCGCAGATTACACACATGCCTCCTCTCTCACCCATCTCCCTGTATTTTTTGAGCACCGCGTTGGTGTCCTTGGAGCTCCCCAGTCCGGCGGTCATTCTCTGCGTCCACATTCGGCTCCGGTATCCGTTTGGATAATACCCCCGGGTGTAGGGATACTTGCCGGGATCTCCCAGGTCCCGTTCATAACTCAGGTCTTCAATATCCTCCGGCTTGTATACGGCTTTTATCGGGTATCCGTAATCCGTGGCGGGCTTCATTTTTCCCCCTTCGCGCTTTTTGTCCCAGTGCCCGCGGGTCGAATGCGGGCACTGGGCTGTTCAGCTGGAATCCTTGTCAAATCTCAACCGACTGGTCGGTTGTATGTTGGCATGTCCGGACAGGCCTGTCAAGGGCTTTTTCGATTTTTTTGGGAGGAATGCCGCTAATCGGCGGTTTCCGGATGCAAACCGATCAAAATGATCGAAACGGTCTATCTGATCGGCGAACGTACAAATTTATTGACAATTACGGTAAAATAAGCTTAAGTGTACCGACCAGTCGGTTGTCAGACAAACGTTTCGCCCAAGCGCTTCAGGGCGCGGCCGGCAGCTCGCCGCAACGGAGACCTTGGACGTGGATCGAATGCGTAGAAGGGAATGATCATGGTGAAAAGGGAAATCGTACCGACGGCCGGTCGAGAGTCTTTTAGTGAGAAGGGGTTGAAGCAAATCGAGAAGATCGTCAAGGTCGCAGCAAGGCTCTTTAACAAGAAGGGATATCTCGAAACGAATATGGATGATATTTCCGCGGCCGCGAGGATCAGCAAAGGAGGCATTTACCACTACTTCTCCAGCAAGGATGAGATCCTTTTTTTCATGCTCACGAATTACATGGATATAATTTTGCATAATCTTGAAGAAGACCTGCAGGGTTTTCCGGATGCATCTTCCCAGATCCACTTCATCATCAGAAGACATATAACTCTTTACACGCAACATCTGCACGAGGCCAAAACCCTGCTCCATGAGGCCCATTGCCTCCCGGCCCGCTTTTACAGGACTATAGCGGAAAAGCAGAGGGAATATTACCGAATCGTAGCCGGGAGCATCACGGAGCTCCTTGGAGGAGAGGGGAGGGTAAAAAGATCCAAGATCACCGTGGTTGTTTTCATGCTTTTCGGGATGTGCAATTGGATTTACTCGTGGTACGACCCCAGAGGCGAGGTGGGACCGGACGAGCTTGCGGAAATCATCTGGACTTTGTTTCTGAAAGGGGTCGAAGAATTCAGAGCTTGAGCAAGTTCCGGTCCTCTGAACTTTCCATCGAAGGCGTTTCTTAACGGGTGAAACAGGCAGCCTTTGATTCTGTATCGCTGCGTCAAAGGACGCACGCGGATTCTGCCCATCCAGAAGGCCCGGAGCCTGGAGGCTTGCAGGGTCCATGTTGTCCACAATGAGTTGATCGTGTATTCCGCCGCTCCGACGGGTGTGGCGAATCTGCGATCATTCTCGATCCGTCCATCCGGATTTTCCTCCACGCAACCAACCCTTCTGCTGGTCCACATTCCCCTTCGTCTAAAAAAGGCATAAATTTCAGAAGGGATGTCGTGCCAACCCCTTGGACTCAAGCCTGCCAATAATATTTGAGAATCCCGTTCTTGTTGTCCAAAAAAAAGGCCCTGAACTTCGCTTTCTCCCACCTTGCTGTCTCTCTGCCGGTTTTCAAAAAACGGGTTGACAGGGAAAGCTGCCGATGATAGAGACTGATTGGTCGGTTTTCAACCGGTCGGTCGGTCGTTTTTAGCAAGAAGTGAGGCAGGGCTTAAGCCCGGACAAAAACCAAATGAAGGAGAGGAAAAATGAAAAAGGCGGTCATGTTTTTCGGGATCATGGGGTTTTGCTGCTTTGCACTTTCAGGCACTTTGTGGGCGGGCGATACCATTAAGGTGGGGGCTGCGATCAATTTGACCGGTCCGATCAGCAGTTGGGGCCAACCGCACGCAAAAGGGCAAGGGGATTACTTCCGGTATGTGAATGAGGTCAAAGGAGGAGTTGGGGGAAAGAAAATAGAAATGATCCTTGCGGACACCGGATACAAGATTCCGCAGGCCTTGCAGATCGTCCAGAACTTCGCCAAACGGCACAATGTTGACATGATTTCCACCTGGGCTACCGGAGAAGGCATGGCGGCAAAGCCCATCATTCAGAAATACAAAATCCCCACCATCAATTATTCCACCGGCCAGGAGATCCTGATCCCCCCTATCGATTACATGTACCTTCCTTTTGGGACCTACCGATTGGACAGTTATGCTGTGATGGAATACATCCGCAGCATACATAAAGGAAACGGCCCGCCGAAGGTCGGATTGCTTTCTCTAAACAATGCCTACGGCAAATCCATTCACGAGCCCAGCAGAGAGTACGCGGCCAAGCACGGTATCGAGATTGTGGGCATTGAGGAGTTTCCGGCCAAGACGCTCGACCTCGGAGTCGAAATACTCCGGTTGAAGGAAAGGGGGGCGGAATACATCTTTACCCAGATCCTGGGAGGGAACATGGTGGCCGCACTGGAGGCTGCGGACCGGATTCATTATGATCCGCTCTTCATCGGCACGTGGACGGCGACGGATGTCTCCTTTTTTCAACTGGCTAAAGGGCTGATTCGGGACCGTCTTCATATGCAATCCGTGGCGGGACTCCCGGTCGATGAGACCCCCGGGGTCAGGCTGATGCAGGATCTCATCGACCGCTACGGGAGCGTGGACCGCTTTGACCTTTGCTATTGGGAGGGTGTGGTGATCGCCATGATCATGGAGAGGGCGTTTGTCCGGTCTGAGGAGAAATTCGGCGAAATCTCTCCCCAGGCCGTTAACAAGGCCATGGAGACATTTCAAAACGAGGATTTCGGAGGGCTCTTCCCGAACGTGAGTTACAGCAAAACCAATCACGAAGGCTCTTTTAAGGGAAGGATCGTCAAAGTCAACGAAGACGGGACCTTTACGCCACTCACCAATTTCTTCGTTCCGGGAAAGGAGAAACTCGATCTCTTGACCGAAGGCAAGTAACCAACGGGAAGAGGGTCGGCTTTTGGACTTGATGTCCCGCAGAAAATCTTTTTTCAGTGTTCAGAGGCTGATCCCGTAAGACGCTCATGGAATAGGGCCGGCTGATTTCCGAGCAGGAGAGCCTGTCGTGCCTCTCTGTTCGCGTGATGCCCGATTCGTTCTCGCCGGAATCGGGTCCGGAAGCAGCCGTTTGCGAAGAAGAGGTGTTGGCCCCAAACACGCTTCCAATCTTGTGGATCCGGTCAACATAAACAATGGTTTCTTGACTTCTGTCGCCATTGACATCCGGCAAGGTCTCGGCGATGGAAGGCCAGATATAAGGATTCAGGCCCTTTTTCATAGCGACCTTTTGCGCTTTGAGGATGGAGTGCTTTCCTGCATTGTACGAAGCGAACATGAAGTTGAGCTTGTCCTCAAACGAACGATTGGCGATCCATGCTTCCCACAGAAGCCGGTCATAGTAGATTCCGGCCGCGATGTTCCAGCGAGGGTCCTTGATGTCTCCTCGAATATGCGGGTTTTCTTCGACAATGTCACGAAAAGTGCTTGGCAGGATTTGCATTAAGCCCAGTGCCCCGTCTTCCGAGCGGGCCTGAGGATGAAGCCTGGATTCTGCAACCGCCTGGGCCTTGAAATAGCGCCAATCGACCTGGGATCCGAAGTACCTTTCTGTGTACTCGTGGAAGTACCGATCAAAACAGTCCACACTCATAAATCGTTCAAAGCCCTCGGCAGGACAGTAAGAGAAGCTCAAGAAGGCGGTTATGGATATCGCGGAGAATATTCTCGGCATCATTTTCCCTGTTTTTTCAGATGCTTGATCTACCATGTTTCGTTTTATTTGAGCCTCCACCGGCTCGACCGGCTCGTTTTGCCCGGAAGATTATCCATCTGCCACAATCTAAGTTTCCGATCCGGATTGAGCTATAGGGGAAAACCCGTATTTGAAATGGACAACGCCCCTATTTTCGCTGTGGAAACGGGCACATTGGGGGTGTTTTGGCAGTTTCAAAAAGGACGGCGGCCCGAAAACCTGCCGGAACTTCTTTGACGGGAGGGAATTCTCCACCCTAAGGAGAGCGAGGTATCAAATGCGGAAATAGGATTTTTATTGTCCGAAGGAGGCACTTCAGGACGAAAACGGCCTCAGCAGCCGTCAGCGAAATAAGGGATCAGTAGCATGGAGATTCTCTCCCAGCCTTGCCCGTCAACGACCAATCGTTCTCCTCCCTCCCGGAAGGGATGAGGTTCGCAGTAGTCCAGGACCTCCGGATGATCCGAAGTCAATCTCTGCCACAGTGTCCGGGCGCAATCCATTCCCGTGACCGCATAAATGGCATCGAGGATCGCGATCTTGCCGTCCCCCGTCGACTGAATGGAAACGCCGTCCAGTTCAAATTGAACGTCCGTGCTTGCCATGTTTTTTTCCTTTCTTCCCTGATTCCAAACTCCCAAAGGTTCGTCCCCCGAAGAGGCATAGGGTGTCCTTCTCTTTATCATAGCGATTGAGGCCGGACGATCCGGGGAATCCTGTATTTTCCCGCCAAAAAGGCCCCATTGGAAAGGCCGGCCTTCCCCTCTCTTGTCGGCCCAGAACAGGCGTCCGGCTCTCACACTGAGGATATGGTTTCCCCGGTGCTTTTGGCTGCGGGTGCGGGCTACGCACCTTTCAGGGGTTATTTGGAATATCATCTGGAGGCGAAATGCCCTCGCCTTTCTCGCAGGCGGCTTGCAAGGGGAATTGCGGCTTGTTGGAACTCCGTGCAGGAGGATTTCGGCCGCCGGTTTTCACAGTACCGAAGAACCGGCGGCCGCAATCTCCAAAGGGCAGGGAAACCCCACAGAAAGGCCTCCTCGATCCATCCGGACGCGGGAGCAGGGCCTTTGCTGAGGAGCCGGCCCTTTGTCTACCGGAAGAAAATGAGGACCGTTATGGTCCCGCGGCCCTCGTACAGAGGCTCGAGGGCCTTGCCCACGATAATGCCCGGCTGGAGCGTATCGGACCGCATGACGTGGCCGGGTGTCGGCGATGTGGTCAGCAGGTCACCCACCTGGATGCCCCCGTACCCGGCATCCGCCCCATTTCGCGGCCCGTTGGCTTCCCCCGGCAGGTTGCATGCTGCGGCACCGTGAGGCTTCAGCCAATTTCCAGGTCGAATGCGCTTGAAAAACCGATAGGCAGGTTCAATGCGGATGGGGAGTCTTTGGGCGGATGCACCGCGAATACGGGAGACCTTCTTAAGGACAAACCCATTGCACAGGCTGTGCGTATCGGGTAGCGTATGATGGTGTACGGCTTTTTGGTCAGGAGAACTTACGCGAAAGCTGGAAAGGGAGAGAAAAATGGCCGAGAAGAAACTCAGCGTTCTCGATCTTCAAGAGATGAAAAGAAAAGGGGAGCCCGTGGTCTGGGTAACCGCCTATGACTTCATTACGGCTCAGCTCGCAGAGCGGGCCGGTATGGACATGATCCTCGTCGGCGACAGCCTCGGCATGTGCATTTACGGATACACGGGCACCGTCCCGGTGACCATGGATCAGTGCATCTACCACTCTGAGGCGGTCCGCCGGGCGGCCCCGAATACCTTTGTGATCGGGGACATGCCTTTCGGTTCGTATCAGATCGGCGGGAAGGAGGCCGTCGCGAATGCCGTCCGGTTCCACAAGGAGGCCGGCATGGATGCGGTGAAGCTCGAGGGCGGCCGGCGCGTGGTGGGCGCGGTGAAAGGAATTGCCGAGAGCGGCATGCTCGTCATGGGCCACCTGGGGTTGACCCCTCAGTCCTCCAACGCCCTGGGGGGATTCAAGGCCCAGGGCCGGACCGCGGAGACGGCCATGGGAGTGATTGAAGACGCCCGGGCGGTCTACGAGGCCGGAGCGTTTGCCATACTGATCGAGGCGGTTCCTCCCGAGGTTACCCGGATTGTTCGAGACGAGCTGCCCATTCCCATTTACTCCATTGGGGCCGGGATCCATGCGGACGGCCAGCTCACGATTGTCTCCGACTTGGTCGGCCACTTCCAGGCCTTTACCCCGAAGTTTGTCAAGAGATACGGAAACGTGGCAGGCGAGATTAGCAAGTCTTTTGAGGGCTACATCGAGGACGTGAAGGAAGGCGCGTTCCCGGGCGAAGAACACGCCTACAGCATGATGGACGGGGAACTGCCGAAGCTGCTGGATGCGCTCAGGAAGTAGCTTCCGTTCGCGATCCGCCGAGACAGGCCGGGCTCGCGAACGGAAACGGAGTTTATCATGGATCCCATTGTGCTCATCGTGATCATCTCTGTTCTGGGGCCGATTCTTGGATCCGCCATCGGCGTGATCAGGCAGCCTACGTTCGGCTATATCTGCAACATGCTCTGCTTCGCCGCGGGCGTCATGCTGGCGATTTCCTTCCTGGAGCTTATCCCGGAAAGCATTCATCTCTCCTCCGTACCTCTGTGCGTGCTGGGCGTCATCCTGGGCGCGATCGCCATGTACGGGCTGGACCGCCTCATTCCCCATATTCACCCGCGGTTGTGCGAGCAGGAGCAGGGATGCAACCTGGAAAGGACCTCAATTTATCTCATCCTCGGAATCTTTATGCACAACTTCCCGGAAGGCATGGCCATTGCGGTAGGCGCGGTGACCGACATCAAGGTCTCTCTCGTCATAGCCCTGGCCATCTCCATTCACGGCATACCCGAGGGAATCTGCACCTCGGCGCCCTACTTTCACACCACGGGATCACGAACCAAGTCTTTTCTTCTTTCCTCATCAACGGCGCTGCCCATTCTGGGAGGGTACTTTTCAGCGCGATATCTGTTCGGCACCATCGAGCCGGAGTTGATCGGCGTGATTATCGGTGCGACCGCCGGCCTGATGATCTACATCACAACGGACGAGATTATCCCCAGTTCGTGCGCAGGAACCAGCCACCAAACGATTTTTTCGCTGCTTGCGGGCATTGTTTTTGTCATTCTCCTGGGGATGGTATGAGTGGAAGACTCTCTGGAGCCCGAAAAGGATTGAAGGAATCGAAATGGATGAGATGAACGAAATCGGGGCGCAGACTGGGAAAGGCGCGGATTCCGCGTCTTCGGACGTCGTGGGCGAGGAGACGCGAAAAATCCGCCGCGTGGCCCTTTTCTCTTTTCTCCTGAACCTCGCTTTGGCCGCCATGAAGGGAGCCCTTGCGGTGTTGACCGGCAGCCTCGCCGTCACCGCCAGCGCCATCGATTCCGGCACGGACTGTGTCGCGTCCGTGGCCCTTTACGCAGGACTGCGGCTTTCCACCCGGAAGACGCCCGGTTTTCCCCTGGGCCTTTACAAGATCGAAAACGTCATTTCTGTCGTCGTCGCCTTTTTCATCTTCCTGGCGGGCTACGAAATCGCGCGCGAGGCCCTCCGGCCGGCCTCCACCGCTCCGTCGTTTTCGCTTTGGGTCGTCCTGCTCCTTGCCTTGGCCACCCTGGCGACCTTTCTCTTCGGCCGGTATGTTCTGCGCGTGGGTAAGCGCACCGAATC
>CAYVUX010000023.1:0-15214 GCA_964455075.1 uncultured Desulfobacteraceae bacterium
CCTGCAGCGGAATGCAGGATGGGAAATGCGAGGTTCAACCTGAAAAACCCTGCGCCTGGGTTCAGATCTACGAGCGCCTGGAGGCGGCAGGGCGACTGGACCGGATTCGGGGTCTCCTTCCGCCGCAGAGACATTCCCTTTCCACCACGCCGTCGCGTCTGGTCCACAAGGCCTACAGAAGGAGATATCCGGAACATGAGTAATTGGAAGAAGGCACTGCAGTCCGGGAAATTTTTGGTCAGCGTGGAACTTGTTCCGCCAAAAGGAGTGCGTGTGGACGGGTTTCTGGCAACCCTCGACGCCCTCTCCGGAAAGGTGGATGCAGTGACCCTGCCGGACGGCCGAAGTGCGAGGATTCATCTGAATTCCCTTGCTGCATCTCTCATGGCCAAAGAGAAGGGTCTTGAACCGATCATGACCCTTTCCTGCAGGGACCGCAACCGGATCGCCCTGACCGCGGACGCCCTTGGAGCGTACACGATGGGAATCGAGAACCTCCTGTGCGTGAGTGGAGACTATTTCTCCTTTGGGGATGCGGAGGACGCGAAGCCGGTGTTCGATCTCGATTCGGTGCAGACCATCCGGATGATCAAGGATCTGGAGAGGGGTGAGGATATTGGAGGAAACCGGCTGGATGAGAGCCCGACTTTCTGCGTGGGATGCGTGGCGAACCCCCAGGCGAGTCCTCCCGAGCCGCACCTTCTGAAATTGGAAAAGAAGCTCAGTGCCGGTGCAGAGTTTGTCCAGACGCTGGATGTGTACGATCTTGAAAAGTCGAAGGCGTTTTTCGAGGCGGCCGCAGGCCTGGATGCGATCGTCTTGACGGGAGTTCGCCTGGTGACCGAGAGAGAGATCCGGCTGTCCGAGGCGGGGAAACTTCCCGGGAATCCCATCTCCCGGGAGTTGGCGGACAAGATAACCGGTGTGGGCGATCCGGACAAGGCGCTGGACGCCGCCAGGGAATGGGTGGTGGATATGATCCGCCGGATCAAGACTTCGGGAGCGTGTCAGGGGATCCACGTGATCGCCGAGGGAAACGAAGACCTGATTCCCGGAATTCTGGCGGAGGCGGGGATCTAGCCGTTCGGCAGCAAGGGAATTCACACCGGATTCGCGCGGGCGGACTGCACCTCAAAGAGCAAAGGGATGACGCAAGAGTCGAATGGCGAGAAAAAGACGGTCCTGGTGATAGGCGGAGGGATTTCAGGGCTCACCGCCGCACGGGATCTCTGCCGCAGGGGGATCAAGGCGGTCGTCGTGGAAAAGGGAGGCTTCGCGGGAGGCCATGCGGCCCATTTCGCCTGTAAAGCAACAGAGAGCTGTGTCGGATGCAACGGCTGTCTTGTGGAGGACACGCTGCGGCGGGTCGCGGAAGAAGGGGAAGTGGAGATCCGGTTGAAGACCCGGGTCACGGATTTGAAAAGGGTTGGACCGCGGTTTTTCGTTTCCCTCACATCAGGACCTGCCTGGATCGATCCGGAAAAGTGCACGGACTGCGGAACGTGTTACAGCGAATGTCCGGATGCGGGAAACGGCGCAATGGAGAGAGCCCCTTCGCCCCACCATCATCCCTTCTACGTCATTGACCCGGCCCATTGCGGCTGTTCCGGGAGAGGAACCCGGCCGGTGTGTGAGACGGTGTGTCCGGAGGGGGCGGTAAGTTTCGACCGGGAGGAAGAGTCGTGGTCGGTGGAAGTGGACGGGATCATCCTGGCCACGGGGTATGAGCCCTTCGATCCCCGGGGCACGGGCCGGTATGGCTTCTCCAGATTCGAGAACATGATCACGGGCATGGACCTTGAGCGGATGCTGCGGGAGAAGGGGCGTATACTCAGGGTTTCGGACGGGAGCCCTCCTCGAAGGATCGCTTTTGTCCAATGCGTGGGAAGCCGCGACGCGCGCCGGGGTCGTGAATACTGCTCCAGGGTCTGCTGCGGGTACGCCCTGAGAATGGCTCTCAAAATCGTCCATGACGACCCCCGGAGCGAAGTGACCGTATTCTATATGGACATTCAGAACTTCGGGAAGGATTTTCGGAGGCACTACGCAGAGGCTCGTGAGAAACTGCATTTGAGAAGAGGCCTTCCGGGCGATTTTGACTTGTCCGAGGACGAATCGATATCGGTCACGTCCTTTGATGAGGAGTCCGGCAGCCCCATCACAGAGAGTTTCGATATGGTTGTCCTCTCGGTGGGGATGACCCCCCCCGGCGGCGAAGGGCTGCTGGTGGAGAACCTGGAACTATCGCGGGGTCCGGACGGGTTTCTGGAAGCCCCGCTTGAAGAAGACGGGGGGGCACCCGTCGTGATTGCCGGCGCGGCGGAGGGCCCCATGGATATATCCGAATCCATCAGCCATGCCAAGCGGGCGGTTCTGGAAATAATGCAGTCTCTGGATAGAACAGGATAGGTGCAGGTGAGAGGAATCTCAACAACACAAACGAAGCATCTTGTTCGCACATGAAAGCAGCACAGGCGTCAAAAATCGTGGAACCTTCCGTTTCCCGCAGGGTGTGGGTGGTGGGAGATGACGAGGAGGCCCCGGTCCTACTGGCCGGGCGACTCCTGGAACTGGGTCATGAAGTCCTTGTGACGCATTCGGATTCCCCGGATCCGGCAGGGGCATTCCGGGCCGAAGAAGGCTTCGAGGAGAGCCTCGAGGCTTTCGGACCCGCAAGCATTCTCGATTTTGGCGGATTCCCGGGGAACTTCACCGTTCGTTTGAAGGTGAAGGGCCACGGAACCGTCGAGCGGAGAGTCGGTGCGGTGGTCCTTGCTCCCGGTGCTCGAAAGGAGACGTCTCTCGGCGCCTGGGGCCTTGAGCCTTCAAGCGGCATTTTGGACCTCGAGGAGCTTGAACGCAGGCTGGAGCATGCGGGCGCCGGGGGATTCGGAGCGGAGGGAACTCCGGCGACGGTCGTTGTCCTGTCTGGATTCCACCATGAATCGAATCCGGTGGCCCAGGAAAGGGCGATGAAGGCGGCAAGCAGGCTGAGGGCTCTTGGCGCAACGCGGGTGCTTTTCCTGACCGAGCATTTCAAGGTGGCCGATCAAGGGATGGAGCGTCTCTCCGGCGAGGCAAGGGCACACGGGGTCCTTTTTGTAAAGCTTACGGGGACGGTTCCGCGACTGGAGCAGCGCGGGGAACGAACGAAGGTAACTTATTCCGATGAGACGATTGAAGAGCAGGTGAGCGTTTCCCCGGATTTGATTGTGCTGGAAGAGGCTTACCGCCCTCCGAGGGAGGCTCCGGTCCTGGCGGAAAGGCTTGGCGTTCACCTGGATGCCCGGGGCTTCATTCAAAAAGAAAACGTTCGAAACTACCCCATATTTACCAACCGCACGGGGATTTTCGTGATCGGTTCGGGGAAGGGCCCTGTGTCTGTCTCGGAAGGGCGTGAAGAAGCGGGTGCCGCTGCGCTGGAGGTGCATGAGCTTCTGGCCCCGGGCCTTGAAACGGAGACCAAGGGGCGGATTAGTCTGGACAGAAAAAAGTGTACCATTTGCCTGACGTGTTACCGTCTGTGCCCGCATCGAGCCATATCGTTTCTGGACCGGAGGCCGGTGTTCTCGGAACTGGCGTGCCGGGCTTGTGGCATCTGTGAATCGGAATGCCCCATGGGGGCCATCCGGCTTGAGACGTACGTGATTTCCTCGGACGCGGAAGCCTCACCGGGAGTGAATTCTCGCGGCACGGAACACCCTGACGGGCACGTCCGGGTGGTGGCGTTCGCCTGCGAGAATTCCGCCTTCCAGGCGGGCCGTCTTGCAAAGCTTCAGGAAACGGGCCTTCCGGCGGGGCTTGAAATGATCCGGGTTCCCTGCGCCGGGAGAGTGGCCGCCGAAGATGTCATGGAGGCATTTCGGTCCGGTGCCGACGGGGTCATGATGCTGGGCTGCTTTGACGGAAGCTGTATGTCTGTGGAGGGAAGCATCCTGGCCCGCTGGCGCGTGGAGTGGATCAGGGAAGCCATAGAAGAAATCGGTCTTGAGGGGGACCGCCTGTTTTTTGCAAATTTATCACCCGCTTCCGGCGCTTCCTTTGCTTCGCTGGCCGGTGAAATGGAGGCGCGTCTCTCAAAACTGGGCAGGAACCCCCTCGGCAAACCGCAAAGCGAACGCTGAATAGCGCCTTTTCGGGCTCGAAAGGGACGAAGCAACTCCCGTTGGGAAAGAATTGAAGCCCCGGTGCCGCGGCCGAAACAGAAGCGACGAGACCTTTGCAAAACCCGAGCAAGTTTCGGCTGATAGCTCCGTAAAGTGTAACAGCCGTCATGCCGGACTCCGATCCGGCATCCAGTCCGCCTGAGGATGCGGATTTACTGGGTTCCCCAGTTAAACCGGAAAGTGAGGGAATAGTGGCATTAATAGCTTCTACGATTGAGCAACAGTTTTCGTTAAAAATGGGGTTATGCAAAGCGCTCGCGACCAAGCCCCCGGAAACGGGGGGACCTGTTGAAAACAGGACTGTGATGGAGGGATTCCGATGCCCGTGATTGACCTGGACCAGGGCGATCCCCGTTTCAGCGAGGAACTGAAAAAACAAAGGGGTGCGGACCGGATTGCGGCCTGCTTCACGTGCCGAACGTGCACGGCGAGCTGCCCCATATCGGCCGTTGACAGGACCTTCCGACCGCTCAAGATTATCCGCATGGCCCTTTACGGCCTCAAGGAGCAGGTGCTTGGCAGCGATTTCATCTGGCTGTGTTCGAGTTGCTATGCATGCCAGGAAAGATGCCCCCAGGGCGTGCGTATCGCGGATTTCATGAACTTGCTGAAGAATCTGGCGGTTCAGGCGGGGCGCATTCCGAGCGGCGTGAGGGCCCAGCAGGACCTGGTTATGGGGCAGGGACGGATTTATCCGCTGGATGACTTCGACAATAAGAAGCGCGAGAAGGCCGGACTTCCACCGCTTCCGACCTCCTGCGAGGCCGTGGAGAAACTCTTTCCCCGTTAGCGCAGCGCCGTCACGGTTCGCGTGGGAGGGATCGCCGGCACGACCCGGGAAAGCGGAGAGAAGAGTTTCCGCCTGAGGCGGATCTACCGCGGGAATATTCGGAACTGTTTGGGGATCAAATCCCTTCGCCGCGAGCCCGGAACGGGTGCAGCCATGACGCAGGCCTGTCCCGGCGAAGCCGGGGGATTGGACATGAGGGAAAATTTTTTACCGATTTAAGCTCAAGGCCGAAATCGGTAAAAAAGGGTCTTTTCATAGGCCTGGAAACCGGTAGGAACCGTTCAATGAAATACGCGTTGTTCCTGGGATGCACGATCCCGGCAAGATCCAGAAACTATGAGCTTTCAGCCCGGAAAGTGGCCGAGAAGCTGGGAATCGAACTGGTGGATGCGGAGGGTTTTATCTGCTGCGGGTTTCCACTGAAGGCCAGCGATGCGTTCTCCTCGGAGGTCGCTGCCGCATACAATCTCTGCGTGGCGCAAGATACGGGCCTGAGCGTGATGACGCTCTGTAGTTCGTGCACCTCCGCTCTGACCGAGGTGGCCCATGAACTGGAGAATGATTCCGGATTTCGGGAACACATAAACGAGCGCCTTAAAACGGTGGGTTTGCAGTATCGGGGGCCGGTCAAGGTCAGGCATTTCGCCCGGGTCCTGGCCGAGGAGTTCTCACCGGAACAACTCGCGGCTCATTTTGAAAAAGACTTGAGCGGCCTGAGTGTGGCGACACACTATGGATGCCACTATTTAAAACCTTCTGAGATCTACGATCATTTTGACGATGTTGAGGAGCCGCATACCATCGAAGATCTGGTCGCTCTCACCGGGGCAAAGATCGTTGATTATCATGGAAAGAAGCGTTGCTGTGGAGGTCCGGTGCTTCCTGTGGAAGAAAAGACGGCTCTTTCCGTGGCGAAGGCAAAGCTGGACTCCTTGCTTGAGGCCGGGGCGGACGCGCTCTGCCTCGTCTGCCCGTTTTGTTCGGTTATGTACGACGGAAACCAGAAGGGCATCGAATCCGAGTTCGGCGCGACCTACAACCTGCCGGTCCTGTATCTTCCTCAGATCCTGGGCATCGCCATGGGATTCGACCGCAAGGCTCTGGGGCTCAACATGAACGTGGTGAAGACCAGGAAACTCCTGGCGCCCTACTTCGAGGACGACTGACCGGAAAACGCTCCGCCTCCGACGATCTCCCGGTGAATAGCCCCTGCAAGCCTTTTCCCCCGGTGTCGCGCCGACGTCGAGATATCCTTCGTTACGGGCACGTTGAAACTTGAGGGGTTCATTCGGGCGGAGCCTTTTGAAGCCTCCGGATTGCCGCATCGAACTTGCGCGCGATCAGGGTTTCCAATTCCTTTCCGAGGAACATCCGGTTTGCCTGGAGATAAGGCTTGATGCTTTCCCAGTAGTCGCGCAGTTCGTGCATGTCTTGTATACGGTCCAGGACGTTTTCCATTTCCTGAAGCCGGGATCTCTTGAGAATGTCCTTGCGCAATTCGTAAAGATCGTTCAACCGGTGGATTTGATCCTCTGAAAAACCGATATCCAGGGCTCGCTCGAGAAGGTCGCTGACGAGACTGTGGAGCTCTTCAAAGTCTTCGATGAGGTCCATCCGCTTTTTTGTCTGTTCAAGAATCGTTTCGGTGATTTCCGCGAGCCTTCCTTCAAACGCCTTTTCCAGCTCAAGCTCGTAGTCTTCCGTATAGAAGGGCAGCTTTCTGAGAGACCGGAGGCTGTAATGGAAGTAGTTCTTCAACTGATCCACGTGGTTGATCCGCTTCATGTAGGCGATTTTCTCCGAGATGTTGATCCTGTGGTCCCGGAAACGGATAGAGAGCACGCCGGGGAATTCCTCCTCCCGGAGGAGGATGCCGTTTTCCGCCCTGAAGAGCCGGTCTGTTTGGGTCTGATCAGACCATAGCTTATCCATGGAAAGCATGTTCAAGTAATCATTTACGGCTTCGTATCGTTTTTCGATGATTTCCGTCATTTGCATAAAATTGAGCTGGGCGGGGCCTTCATCCCCTTTTATGCGTTCGGCACCCAGCAGCGCGATCAAAAGCAGCTTGATCTGATTCTCATAGCTGAGATAACCGCTTATCTTCTCGTATCCGAAAATGCGGATTTTGTCGCCAACCAGGCGGTCGAGAATGTAGTGACGTGCATCTTCGGTAAGATTTCTCAAGGTCTTGTAAAGCCGCTGCGCCTCGTAGGTCTCCTTTTCAAACGTAGCGTATCCGATGCTGGAAAAGTTTCGTTTCTTGTAGATGTACTGCAGCGGAACTTCCAGGATTACGCGCACAAGATCCGCAAACTGGATGTGGCGGAGCCCTCTCAGTCTGAAGATCCGTTCCATGGCGAAGATCATTTTTCCCGCCTGGATGGAATCCCGGGTTTCCGGCACATTCCAGCCGTTGAAGTCAAGGTACTCTACGGCGGGGACTCCATCGGGCAGTCCTTGCTCCGTGTATTCCTCGAGGGCGAAGAAGAGGTTCCCCCTGTCCAGAAAGATCTTTTCGAATTCGCTGTCAAACGAAGTCTCCCCTGCCATGACCCGGTGGCAGAGGCTGCGAATATTGAACAGCCAATCGGCCAGGTCCTCAAGTATCAGGTCCTCGCGAATGGCGCTGAGGACAATGAAGGAAAGCAGGAAGAATGCGTCAAACACGTCCGGGGATTCCTGTTCGGGCCTTAATATATCCTGAAGGGCGAAAAGGGAGGTTTCCCCGCGGATAATGTGATGGAGGAGTCCGTGATGTCTGACCAGGAAGATGAGATATGCTTTCGCTTGTTCGTCCAGGCCGTGCCTTTCCGGAATGTGTTCCTTTTCAAGAAACAAGGCACCGTTGTAGGCCAGATCGGCAGGATTGATGTCTTTTTTGTACTTGTCGCGCAACGCAGGTATCCTGCCCACATCCTGGAAGATGAATGAGAGGATCAGGGCGTGGAAGAGCGGCGTATTTGTTCTCAGATGCTCGACAATGGCTTCCAGCTGTTCGATTTGGGCTTCGCTGACTCCAACCGTGCCGGCGGTCATGGGCCCGAATTCGCGTTGGGCAAGCCTGTGAAGAAAATGAAGATTCTGAAATTGTTCCTTTTCGCGCCTGATAAGGGCCTGGAGTTTCTTGGTGGTTGTTTTGATATAATTGGTTACCGGTCCTTTGAGATACAGGTGCCCGGGGGATGACAGATCCTTCAGCACGAGAAATTCGGGAAGGATAAAGTGGAGGACGGAAGGGGCGTGGCGATACATGAGGTCCAGGTCCGTGTGAAGCTCTTCCGGCTGAAAAATGGTTTTCAGGAAATTCCGGTGGAGATTCTTTCTCTGCTCGTCCACCTTTTTGAACCATTGCTTTTGCTTTTGAGGAAGCTTGAAGGCAAAATCCGGCTGACTGATGAGCCGCAGATGGCTCTGGTAAAAGCTCTCCAAACTGGAAAATCGGACTTCGAGCTTCTCGAAGTCCTCGATCGGGATTTCCGAAATGCGCTTCCCCTCGATGACCTTGCTGAGAGAATCCAGGGAGGAGATGGTATTGTCCATGTCTGTGTACCCGATCTCGAGGGCTTGAGTTCGGGTGTTGACTTTAAAGTGGATGCCTGTGCCTACAAGGAACGAGGAGTGGGTTTCGTAGATCTGTTGGCTGAATTGCTTCAAGATGTTCAGATCCAGATAGTATAGGTTTATGGCTGTCGCCTCCCGCTCGATTCTCTTGATCCACTCGTCTTCATCCCCCGAGGCCGGGAGGTCCCGAAACATCGGATTGAAGTTGATGGTATCTCCGCGGGCGACATTTCCTGCGATCCACAACAGGGTGAACACCAGCCTGCTGTCCATCCGCTGGAACAACCGGCCGGTTCCGTGAAACTCAATGTCCAAGAGCCTCCTGTAAAAGACCGGAAGTTGCAAGGGCTCCGCCTGAAGATACCGGTGTTCAAAGTCATCGACGGTTTCAACCAGCCGGATAACGTTTTCGATTTTTGAAAGTTGTTCCTCATCGTAGTCGGCGATGGATTCCTTTTCCATCGCTCCCTTGTCTCTGAGTTCAGACCAGTTTTCAAGAAACTGGGAGTGGTTCATCATCTTGAGGAGTTTCCGGATGATCTTGTTGTGGATGCCGCCCATGGAGGCGACGTTCTCATCGAGGAGCGTCTCCCAGTCGAAGTCCCTGTTCAGCACGACCCGCACGGAAGATTCATAGAGTTGGAAAAGCTCGAGGATTTCGGGCTCCGTAAGAGGCACGCCCCGGCTCGCCTCGTTCTCAGCCATGGTCATCAGGCGGCAATATCGGAGCAGATTCAGAGCTTCCTGGGTTTCAAACCGCTTTGCGAGATCGGTGAGAGGCTTTAGAGACTTCTCATTCATTTTGCCCGAGATGATCCGACCCATTGGGGTGTGACCCAGCACAATGAGGAGGATCTCTCTCAGTTCTGGAGAGGAGAAGCCGAAAAACGAGAGGGCCTCGATGTTTTCCAGGATGTTGGTCCTCGGACCTTCAATGCGGCCGGGGTTCAGGTAGCCTCGGACATCCTCCATGCGACCTGTCTTTCCCATCAGCTTGATGACGTGATTCAACGCCTTGAACCTTCTCTTGCGGTTTTCAAGGGGCTGCCGGAGACGGTCAACCAGGAGCTGGGGAAGACCTTCGTGCTTGCCGGTTTTCAGGCGGCTCAAAACCCGGAGGGTGCTTATGACATAATCAAAGGAATCCCTGTAGTCCGCGAGGAGTTCGGGCATACATCCGGCAAGCCGGGTTTCCTGGACGTCCCGCCTCACTTCCGCCGCTGCGGCCTGCGGACGCTTCCTTTGCCCTAAGTATTGGATCATATAGTCCGGCATGTAATCGTCGAATGAGAACCGCTCCTCCCAATCCTCCCTCACCGGGTCCGGGACGATAGGCTCCAGGAGGATCTTTTCAAAGAAAACAGAGAGGTTTGAGGACCATACAGACTTCTGGTTTCCAAGAAATGGAGGGTTTGTCAGGGGGTAGTTCAGGTAGGGGAGTTGGGCGATCTGCTCAAGGGACAACTCCTCCAGGGATTTCCCCCCAAGCAGGCGCTGCACAACTTCCTGCTCCACATACAGGCCGGTCAGGAATTTCTGGAAATCAAAGATGTTTACATGAATCGTAGAGTCCTGAATCCGGTATTTCCCCCGGGTTCTGAATATGTGGGTGAAAAGCGCGAAGCGCTTCTTTTCCTGCTCCGTGTTGAAGGTGATGTCCATGGAGCGAGCGGACCTGGGAGGGTAATGGTTCGCGATTATGAAGATCTCTCCTTCCTGTTTGAGCAAGTCCCAGATGCGCTTGAAGACGTAAACCGTGTACTGATTGAGACGGTCCTTTGAAGGGTTCTCGGAAACCTGCGGGCAGAATTCCGGATTAAGCAGTAGCTCGTAAGGGTCGCTTGTCAGCACAACCAGGTCCAGGGTGTCGTCCAGGGTCCGAAGCCTGTCCAGGGAGTCTATGGCTGCAAGGCGGTGGTCCTTGAACCGGTACGAGAGTTCCTGGAAGACCAGGTCGTCGGTTTGGGTGAGCATGCCGATGACATGCTGTTCCTTGAGGCTCTTCCTGTGATGAAACTGAATGACCTCGCCGATCTTTTCGACCTTGGTCCTCAGGTGGGTTACGGTGACGGAAATGAGATGCGCGGGAATCAGGTAGTATGGTTTGCCCAGCCTGGAAAACCGGATAAGCAGCCCAAGCTGCTTGTATATTCTGTTCAGCTCTTTGTAGTACCTGCGAATGTCTTCGGGACGCTCATAATGGATGGATTGAAGAAGCTCGATATCTTTTGTTGTAAGACGCTGCTGGACCTCATACAGCCCGAAACCATAGGCATTGCCTCCAAAACGGCTGGGAAATTGAGGCGGATGCCTCAGGGCCGGGAAGGTGCCGAGAGGGATGTCGGATGACACGATCCCGTGGGCTTCATACTGTTCGGGTTGGATGATGCCGAGCGCGTTGTTTTGCAGGAGCGGTTCCTGAGGCAGATGTTCGACGGGATCCATCATTGCCAAAGGCTCAAGAGAAGCCCGGAGGAAAGAGATCCGGAGGGTCTAGAGCCATCTTTTGCGTCGTTTGTAAGCCTTGACGTCCTTGTAGGACTTGAGATCTCCGGAGGCCGCCGTTCCGAGATAAAATTCCTTTACATCGGGATTTTCCCGGAGTTCCTCAGCGTTGCTTTCCATCACAATCTTCCCGTTCTCCATCACGTAACCATATGTGGCAATCTGAAGCGCCATATTGGCATTCTGCTCCACGACCATCAGCGTCGTTCCTTGTTCTTCGTTGATCCGCTTGATGATCTGAAAGATTTCCTTGACGAGCAGAGGAGCCAGCCCCAGTGAAGGCTCGTCCAGCAGGAGGAGCGAGGGATGGGCCATCAAAGCCCTGCCGATCACCAGCATCTGCAACTCTCCCCCGCTGCAGTAACCGGCAAGGGCTTTTTTTCTCGCCAGAAGCGCGGGAAAGTAATCGTAGACCATTTGCAGGTCCTTTTGATAGGGCTTGCCCCAGCGCGTGGCGGTTCCTACCCTCAAATTCTCCTCTACACTGAGATACTTGAATTCCTGCCTGCCTTCCAGAACTTGAATAATCCCCTTCCGGGTAATGGCTTCAGGAGAAGAATTCTGGATGGACGCACCGTCGTATTCGATGGAGCCTTCCGTGACTTCACCGTTTTCCGGCTTGAGCAGCCCGGATACGGCTTTCAGCGTAGTTGTTTTCCCTGCCCCGTTGCTTCCCAACAGGGAGACGACCTGTCCTTTTCGAATGACCAGGGAAACCCCTTTGAGGACCTGGATCACATCGGAATACACCACGCTGATGTTGTTTATAAGAAGCCGGACATTGTTCTCCATGGTCTAAATCCTTTGCCCCTGGTTGGTTTCCATCCGGTGCCGCCAAAGGCGGATCGAAATGGGAAGTTCGACGAAGCCCGTTTTCAATTTGAGAACAGGCGCCGATTAATAGGAAAAAGGCCAAAGCCTGAAGCTCGACCGAACAATACGCCATACCTCCGCCAAACCCTTCGGCTCATAAATGACAAAGAACACGATCGCCAGCCCGAAAACAAACTCCCTCAGCGGGGCGACCGTAATGGCGAAGCCGGTACTCGTTCCCACATTCATCAAATATTCGGTGGCGAAACTGAGGACCTCATTGAGAAATACAATAAATGCAGCCCCGAACACGGAGCCCGGAATACTACCCAGCCCGCCGATGATGATCATAGCAACAAGCTCGATGGAAAGCCACAGGTTAAAGGGCTCGGGCGTAATGCTCATGATGTAGAATGCGTAAAGCCCGCCCGCGAAACCCGCGTAGAAGGAACTGATTCCAAAGGAAAGAAGCTTGTATCTGAATATGGGGATGCCCATGCCTTCTGCAGCACGGTCGTTGTCCCGGATGGCGATGAAAGCGCGCCCGAAGCGGCTGCGAATCAGGTTGGAGGCCACCCAGAGAAACAACACAAAACACGCGAAAATCACGTAAAAGAATGCACGATCGGTTCCAAGATCCAGCCCAAACAGGTTCGCACCCATAACGACGATGCCGTTTGCCCCACCGGTCAGGCTGTCCCATTGCACCAGCACGTACTCGATAATCAGTTGCCCGGCAAGGGTGGCGATGAGCAGATAGAGGTGTTTGAGGCGTGCGGAAGGGAGGCCGAAAATGCCCCCGACCAGCGAAGCCACCAGCCCCCCAGCAGGCACGGCGGCCCAAAAAGGGAAGCCCACCTTGGTGCTGAGGATGGCCGCGGCGTAGGCCCCCACCCCGAAAAAAGCGCCATGTCCCAGGGAGATCTGCCCCGTGTATCCGGTCAAGAGGTTGAGCCCCACCGCAACCATGGAATAAATGCCGATAATATTCAGGATGTATAAGGTGTATGGGCTGGAAACAAACGGAATCGCGACGAATAGAACCAGAAGGCCGATCAGCAGCCAGAGTCTGCCGAAGTCCGTTTCAAAAATCGCCAGCTCTTCCCGGTAGCTCTCCTTAAAATTTCCGCATGGATGAAATCGAAGTCTGCGCATTCGGTCTTTCCTCTCGAATCAAAACAATTTGGCGGTTCTCCGAGGCAACGGTCTTCAATGGAACGGCCGGCTGGCCGAAACCTTAGACACGCTCAATCTCCACGAGCCCGAAAAGGCCGTAGGGCTTCACCATGAGGATAAAGATCAGTACAATGTAAGGGATAATCTCTCTCAACGACGTGGAGATGTAGCCCCCGGTAAATGTTTCGAGAAGGCCGATGATGACGCCGCCGATAATTGCCCCGCCGATACTGTCGAGGCCTCCGAGAATGACCACCGGGAAGACCTTTAATCCAATGGCCCCCAGCTCATGGACATTGATGCCGTTTAAGATTCCCAGCACGATTCCGCTCATCGCTGCCACCAGGAAGGCGATGGCCCAAGACAGGGCGAAGACCCTCCTGACATGCACGCCGAGTGAAAGCGCCGCAGGTTGATTATCCGCAACCGATCGCATGTAGATCCCCTGAGAAGAATACTTGAAAAACAGTCCGAATATGATCAGGAAGAGGATGCCGATAATGAACGTCGCCACATAAACGGATGGAACAAGGATGTTCCCCAGTTCTAGGGAAAGGGCTTCCGGAAGGAATGCCCTGTACTGGTGAATGTCCCCGCCAAAGATAAAAAGCAGCAGTCCCCGGAACATGATCCCGATGCCGAGCGTAAGCATGATGACCTGAATAAGATTTTCTCCGATCAGAGGCCTGAGAAAGAACCGTTCCACCAGGAACCCGAGGGCGAACGTGCCTACCAGGGTCAGTGCGAAAGCCAGCACGATGGGAAGTTCGGCCCAGGTGGAAAGAACCAGAAAAACAAAGGCCCCGATGGCCAGAAGTTCACCGTGGGCAAGGTTCAAGACACTGCTGGACTTGAAGATCATCACGAACCCCAGGGCGGAAAGTGCATAGAGAAATCCCAGGGACAACCCGTTCAGTAGCAAATGCAGGAAGAATTCCATGACTGGATCGGCCTCCTTGCTTATACCGTTAGTATGTTTACCGTGGTCTCAATGGTTCCGACGTGACCGTCTCTGTATCGAACCTGGCCCTTGACGGGCAATTCGGTCTTATTGGAATACATGGCGTCGATCAGTTCCTTGTACTGTTCAAAAACGAATTTCCTTCTGACTTTTCCCGTCCGTGTCAACTCTTCGTCGTCCGCGTCGAGCAGTTTGTACAACAGGATAATCTTCACGAGCTGCATGGGCCTGGGGAGTTGCGTGTTGACTTCACGGACCTCTCCCCGGATCAATTCCTCCACAGCGGGCTGCTGGGATAGATCCGTGTAGGTGGTGTAGGGGATCTTGTGGTCTTCCGCCCAGTTGCCCACGTTGCCGAAATCTATGTTGATGAATGCGGTCAGGTAGGGCTGCCCCTCGCCCCATATTACCGCTTCTTTGATGTACGGGCTGAATTTGAGGCGTGTTTCGATGAAGTCCGGAGAAAACGCCTCTCCCTCCGCCGTGCGCATGATGTCCTGTTTTCGGCCGATGATGAGCAGATGCCCGTCGTTGTCGTAATATCCTGCATCGCCCGTGTAGAACCAGCCGTCCTTGAGACATTCGGCGGTGGCTTCCGGATCCTCGAAATAGCCCACGAAATTGGACTTGCTCAGGACCACGACTTCCTGGTCTTCTTCGATTCTCACCTCGGTGCCCCAGAGGGGTTTCCCCACGGTTTCGGGCTTGACCTCATCGTCGGGCTGTACCTGAAAGATCCCGCCCGCTTCCGTGAGCCCGTAGCATTGTTTCAGGTTCAAGCCGTTTGCCCTGAAAAAGCGGATCACGTCGGGGCTGATGGGGTGGCCTCCCGTATAACACGCCCGAAAACCCAGACACCCCATCCGGTCCAAAAGAGGCCTTGAGACGAGTCTTTGCAGCACGGAACTCATCAGTCTCAAACGAAACGGTACGGGCTTCTTCTCGGACTGAAGGTCCACCACCTGCCCTCCCACTTTCCGGGCCAGGTTGTAAAGCCTGCGCTTGACAAATCCGGAGTCGCTGATCTTTACTCGGATTGTGGAGGCCATGTCCTCCCAAAATCTCGAGGAGGTTACAATGACCGTGGGACCGATCTCCCTGAAATCCACGGATGCGGTTTCATAGGTTTCGGGAAAGTTCATCGCCATGCCGCCTGACAGGCAGATCCCCACACCCCAGGCCTGGTCCACGATCCATGCCGTGGGCGTTATCGATATCCAGTTGTCCCCCGTACCGATG